>DNHN01000247.1 GCA_003485825.1 Bacteroidota bacterium
CTAAGTCTTTGGCTTTAGAGCGCACCAAATCTTCATTTAGTTCTGGTGCTTGCTCCTCAACCGATGGAGGTTGGGACACGTTATCTTCTACGACAGCTTCTTCCACTATCGCATCTTTTATAGGTTCTTCCGTTTGTGCAACGGGAGTTTCGTTTTCTACTACTTCAGTTGCTTCTTGTGCAACCTCTTCTGATTTCAAAG
The DNA here is from genome assembly GCA_003485825.1 of Bacteroidota bacterium. GTDB lineage: Bacteria > Bacteroidota > Bacteroidia > NS11-12g > UBA9320 > UBA9320. The sequence goes on from DNHN01000247.1 coordinate 202, forward strand.
AACTATATTCGTCCTTGCTTTTTCCTAAGCTAGTGTTTATTTCTATTCCGTCCATAATAAATTAAATTGATATATACAAAATTAATAAGATTTTTTAACAAAAACCTAAGCCTGTGTTTGACCCGTTGATGCGGCTCTTTTCTGTGCGTCATCTGCTGGTCTAGGTGTGCTTCTTAAAGGCTGTGGTATTCCCCTCTTACCGCCACCACCGCTAGGCGTAGAGCTAGGAGTAGATGTTAATGAAGAAGATGGTGAGCCGCTAGGGGTGTTGTTTAATACCTCTGTTTCTGCGTTTGTGTTCATACTTGTTTTTATCAAGTCTTGGTCTACTTCACCCTTTAAAACAGTTCCTAATCTTACTTCTCCTGCTTTTACTTTCTCTAACTCAGCCTTAAATTGATACTCAGTTTGCATTTTTTGCATAGCGAAACTATGCTCTATTTTCATTAATTCTAAGTCTGCTGCTTTTGCCGCTTGATTACTTTGAATCTGAATTTGACCATTAGCTTGCTGTAATTCAATAGAGCGTTGGTGCGCCTTCTGCATAAACTTGTCTGCCGCTCTAGCTAGATATTCGTTAGCTGCTTTATAGCTTCCCGCTTCTAATACCTCTCTTGACCTATTAGCTTCTGCCACTGATATTTGCCCTTGTTGTAGCGCAATTTTAACAGACTCTTCAAACAATGCTTTTTGTTGTTCTGACGGCTTAAACTTAATTGATATCCCTAATTCAGCATTTGTAAGTTCTTTACTTGCTTTAAGCACCTCTACTCGCAAGCTACCCATAGCCATTTTATAGCCGTTAACTTTTATGCCTCTAGCTATATTATGCTTAATCATTAAAGCTATCCTATCTGATGTACGCTCTATGATATTAGTGTATGCGTCTGTAAGTTGTTTTGTTGCGGAGTTATAAGCAGATTCTCTCTTTTCTTCTACGCCTACTAATGCGCCTTTAGCTGCTGCTGTTCCATCTATTGTAGGGTTAATACCACTCACTTGATACATTTGAGATACCCAATGATTGTATATGCCTACTAATCTCTCTACGTCTGATGATAATCCGTTTTCTAATTCTTTTATAGGTGGTTGACCCGTTAGTGTTTGAGGTCTACCATTCTTATCGTGAGAGCGGTAGTATATTCTACCCGTCTTATCGTAAATCTCTGCTAGTCCCTTATCGTCTACCAAACCGCTACCCATTCCAGATGTAACCCCTTGTAGGGCGGAAATATCTATTGCAACGTTCTTTGGTCTTGCCTGACTAATTAAGTGCTGTATCTTTTGCTCTATATTAATCATTTGACGTACATAAGGAATCATTGATTCAGTCATCCCTTGACTCATAGTATCTTGTACGTTAGGCGTGTAGAACACTAAGTCAAATTCTGCATTAGTGTCAATTACCTTGTCCTTAATGCGTCTTACTATGTCGTTTTTCTTTTTGTACCCGAAACATTTATTTGTATCACATACTAAGTAGCCTTCGTAAATGTCTATAACAGACTTTCTGATTACTTCTGTTACGCCTCTTTTCTTAACTTTCTTTCCTTCTTCATCCTCGTAATACTCTGTGTAATTACTAGGTACTTTATCAAATGATACGCTATTTCCCTTCTTAGACTTTTTCTCTCTCCATACCTTGTGGTTTTCAGACTTGAATTGCCCAAACATAACAAGAACATTAAAGTTATCATATTCATTTGAAGTTATCCCTTCTTGGTAGTAAGAACCAAATGACCAACTCTGATTAGATACGCTTCCTTTATTTCCTGCATATCTCTTTGCTATGTCAAATAGTTCTGATTCTGATAACTCTCCGTTTGAACGTTGTCTTAGTTCATTTATAGTCATCTCTAGCACTATGCCTACATAGGTTGCGTCTGATGCGTCTGGCTTAGTGAAATAAGAGTATATTAAGTTTTTTCTGTCTATTGCTTCTGTTATAATGTTACCGTTTCTATCGAACCTAGTCCAAGTTCCTGCGCTGTCTAAAACGTGCAAATCCCTTGATATAGTTTTCTTTATTTCCTCGAAACTATTGTTTGCGTAAACATATCGTATTCCATTTTCAATAGACTCTTCTTCTTCTGTTTTCCAATTTAATTCTGCATCAAATTGTACTTCGTCTATTGTGTCTGGAGCGTCTTTTACCTCTTCTTTTATCTTGTCTAAGCCCGATGTGTCTTGACCTTGCGCTTCCATCTTAGCGATAGCGGCTTTAATCTTAACCTTACCGAACATCTCTTTCATTCGGTTATCTAACTTATCTGTGCTGTCTTTGTCTATTGCCGTAGCAATTACATCGTAAGGTCTGTCTATTAGCTTGTTAGAAGAAATGTTGATTAGGTTCTTTAATACCCCTGCTGCTGCGGGAGTGAAATCTTTAGATAATAATGATGTATTACCATCTTCTAAAGTATCTCTGTCTTTATACTCCTCAATTGAAGGCGTACCCATAGCAAAGTTCCGTAAAGTAACAAACTTCTTTCTTTGGTCGAAAAAGTTATTAGCATCATTACTATGCTCACCCCACATAGCCCTAAGATAAGCTAGACCATACTCTCGTGTAGCTTTCTTCTCTTCAGAATCAAATGGGTTTGGGAATCCTCTAAAGGATTTTTGAGCTTTTATATTATCCAAGTTGCTGAATTTCTTTTTACAAAGATACTAAAATTAAGATTAATTAACTATAAAGTTATTTAACCTTATATATTTTATGAAAACTCATTACATCAAAGTCTGCGGGAGCTGATAATTCTGACGTATCTATATTCATTCTACTCATTTTACACGCTAGTATTGCTATCATATATGCCACCGTTGCATCGTAGGGAGTCCAATTGTCTACCTCGAAATCTTGTAAATCTTCTATTAGGTTAGGGAATGGCATTGAGCCGTAAGCAGGGCTACCCGTTTGGTCTAATTCAATATAACCTATATCATCTACAATATGCGCTCTAGTAACGTTTACTAGGTTCTCTCGTATTCCTCCATTAGTTGCGTTATAAAAGCCTCTCTCTTTAAACTTTTTCTTTTGGTCTTTCTCTAGTTCGTTGTACATTAAGTATTCTTCACATCGTTTATTCTCGAAATGACGAATCAATACTGACCCTGCGTTATTTTCTACGAACACTCTAGCTGAATAGAATACAGCCATCATTCTCATATCCTCTGCAAAATCCGTTGGGTGGTCTTGTCTGTATAGATATTCGCATACAGCTTTAGGTGTTTTATTTCCCATATAACCTATATCAAGAACTGCGTAAGCTGCGTTATCAGAGCCGCTTCCTACTACGGGTGCTTTAAGGTTTGTAGGGTCAATGCCTATTCTAACGTGTTCTCTTGTTGGTTCTCTACCGTATTCTGATATTCTGTATTGGTTTCTATCTTCTGTTGGCGGCATCCATGCAACAGTCCATCTACCGTTTTCCTTGTCTTCTTGAAAGCCTACTTCGTTTTCTTCTCCGTTTTTCCAATAGAAGTTACCTCGTCTGTTTTCTGCGTAAATACCTTCATCTTCGTTATATTGTGATTGCTGCTGTATCTTAGCTAACGCCCAAGGACTTGCTGTTGATTCCATTAACCACATATCAGATTCTCTTAATGGATATTTCCTTCTGTATGATATAAGCTCAGAGCCACTTAATCTAGCCATTTCAGCTTCGTGAAACCTTCTAGCGTACTCTCTGTCTGAATACCCCCACTCATCAACCTTATACCCGTAATCAGCAGGTATAAAGAGTTTTCTTAATCCACTTATAGTTCTACCAAGTAAAGGGTCTAATGTCTTAACATTTGAGTTATCCCAAATCTTTTTAAATCTAGCACCCCCAAATCTCTCCATATCCTCTACGGTTGTAGTATGCAAGGACTTACCTACCACCTTATCCCTAGACATAAAGCATTTAGAGTTTACCTCCCAACGCTCATCTACTTCTGCTACACCTTTCTCTACCTTTCCTTCCTCATCGTAGTACCCAAATCTAAACCCTAATCCATCTTGAGCCATATTGTTAGCGGGGAACGGCTTAATCCAAGAGTCTAATACATATTGGTATTCCTTTACTTCGCCCTTAGAACTTTTCTTTTGTGGTGCGGTAAAATATATAGCGTTACTTCTTTTTGTTTCACCCGTATCAATAGGCTTAAAGAAGTCTGGTAGCCTTTGCCAAGATTCTTGTATTTTTAAGAATACCTCTACGGCATCTTTATTTGTTTTAGATTGTATAGCGCACTTAGCACCCTCTAACATCATTGCTGTTGTATAGCATATAGCCCCGCCAACAGATGTATTATGTGTTACAGTATATGATTTTCCAGCTAAATATAAGCTATTCTTAGAATCCACTGATATGCACTTCACAGGCTTACTGTCTATTACCTCTATCTTTTCTATGCTTTTTACAAACCTTCTTTTAGATTTAGGGTAGTGCCATCTCTCTGACTTTCTTTTTAATCGAAATGGATTGAACTTAGTCATTGTGTTTATACGGTAAACCTCGCATCT
>DNHN01000371.1 GCA_003485825.1 Bacteroidota bacterium
TTAGAATCCGAAGAACTGATGCGACATCGTTGTCCAAAAGAAACAACCTGTTGGAAATATGGAAGAACGGATTCTTGAAATCATTCTTTACAGAAGGAAAAGGGGTATACAAACCAAAAGCTTCTGCAGAAAAGGCTATCAGTAAGTTTAATACTCTTTACAAGAAACTAAACACCAATGTTAGAAACGGTAACTTAGGTAAGACTACTGTTCAAGAGTGGACAAATTTCTTAGGAGCGGCGGGTATTCCTATCGATTCTAGAACTTTAGAGTATGGAGCTATACTTAAAAACAAAGAGAACCCAGCACTTGGGTTACAAATGTTCTTGAAAGATACGGTGTACCATGTATTCCGTAGTGGGCATAAAGGAGACAACTCTTTAGAGAACCTTATTAAGCGTGAGAATGCAATAAAAGAAGGTGATGTACTTAACCCAATAACTGGGGACGAGTCAGAATCTAAACTTAAGAACCTCGTTGAGATAGAAATGTTGTTTAGAGAGCAGATGAATGAAAGCACAGTCCTAGGGGCTGAGAGTGATAGCTATTGGTTATACCAAACATTTGACCACGCTAACATCTTTGTAGAGGAACTTAATTCGTCTCCTTCTAAGTTACAGGAGTTACTTGCCCTTCCTTTTTACGTACACTCACCTCTTCTTAAGTACATTAAGAAAACTGGTGCACAGATAGCCATGGATACCTGGAACAACGCAAGACGTACAGACGCTTCCGATGATGGGAGTAACTACTCAAGTATGGAGCGCCCTGATGATTTACTTCTTAAGTTATGGGGATATGGTAACAATGTAATCCCTTACGTAAACCAAGCAGATAAGTCACGTCATTATGAACTTACGATTGGTACTGTTGAGGGGCAGAAGGCTTTTAGTAATTACATGCCTTTATTAAAATATAACGAGAATATCGGATTGTATGATGATACCCTTGCGGGTTCTCGTCGTACTATTACTATGATTGGTAGTCTATTTGTTAACGAACTAAATACCGCTCGATTAGCTTGGGAACAAGTGTTTGGGGCTAAGGCTTTACCAGATGACCAACTTATAGAAGACCTTCACTATACACGAGATAAAAATGGTGAGATTGTAAAAACATTAAACGGATTACCTACTGGGTCAGTGTTCCACAGTTCTATTATTCCAGAATTACGTCCAGGAACTCAACAAGCTAAGGACCTTAAACTTTATACCAAGGCAGGTAAGCCCAGAGTAGCTAATGCTCAGAAGTACTTTGAGAGAATGGAAGACGAAAGCACACGTCTAGTTCCTGAGTTCTTCGAAGGTATTGGGCCAATCATTATTAATAGAGTACGAAAGCAAGCTGACAAGCTTATTCAAATGGCTGTAGATGATGGACTTATAGAGCGTAATGAGACAGGGGGTCTTATTAATAAGAACATTCCGAAGAGCCTTTTAAATAAAACTGCTGAGGGAAATGTTACACCTAGTGGACAAATTTATAACCTAATAGGTAAGGCTGCAGCGAGTTCTATCTATATGAATGCGGAAATTATTTCTTTATTCTACGGAGATACGCGTGTCTTTTCTAGTATGATTAAAGACAAAGAAGGTAACCTGACTGGTGACTTTAAGTCTTCATTCATGAAAAGGATTACTGGTGGTACAGCGGTTAAGGGGAGATTACGCGTCGATGGTACGCGTGTACGTCCTTATTATAATGTAGCTGTTATCAGTGACTTATTCCACTATTCTGAGAAATTACTTTCTGATGGGCATATTAAAAATGTAGCCAAAGCTACAGGACTTTCTGAAGGGGAAGTGAAAGAAATTATGACCTATAAAAATGTTAACGTCGCTGATGCCCAGTCTTGGATGACTATAAGTCGTGCACGAGAAATCTTTGAAGGAGAAGGCGAATGGTTACCAGAACACGAAGCGGCTTACGGGCGACTGTCTGCAGGTAACCTTAATAAAAAAGACATTGCTTTATTTAGTAAAGCGGTTAACTTACAACCACAAAAGGGACAGTACTTCGCTACTCATACTATAGACAACCAACGTGTTTCTGTTTATGACAAATATGCTGAGGCTATCCTATACCCAGGTTTAACTAAAGGTACTCAACTTGATACTCTTAGATTGGCCATGGAAAGTAAAGACATCGATGAGGTAATTACACGTTCAGGTACTAAAGGTGCTGTTCAAGGGCCCGCTACTATATTTGATAAGGACGGTAAATTAGTAGGAGATGCAAATACTATAGCGTCTATGTTTACTGTTATGACTCGTGAGAACAAAAGCTGGGGTCGTCAAGTAGACATGAAACCTAAGTCATTAAACTCTGAGACGTCTGTAAGTACTCAGATGCGTAAAAATGTTTTCACTAACATTGTTGAAAGTAGAGAATACGCTACAGGACGTACAGGTGCTGCGATTCTGTCAGAGAAGAACGCTGTAATTGGGGAACTTTCTAGACGGGGGCAAGCTCGTATCCACAAAACATTAGGATATGACCCAGTGAAAAAACGCTTCGATGAAGACCATGTAAGAGCTATTTTAAGGGATGAGTCAGTTTCTTCAAATGCTCCTCAGGATTTAATCGATGCATTAGATGCTGGAGTAAATATTAACGCACTTCCACAAGACATGAAGCCACTCTGGTACAGAATAGCTTCGAATATTACAAAGGCCACGGTTAAGCTTAAGCAACTAGGTGGTGGTTTTGTGCAGATGTCAGTAGCAGGTATCTCAGATACTACAGCTGTTGAGAACATTGACACTAGTTATTTAAAAGACCCTACTCTCCTTAAAGGGTTGCAAGATAATGTACTGTGGTTGAAAGACCGTAAAGAACTTGACCCACCTATCCTTAAAGATGGTAAATTAATTCCTGGGCAGATTCTTCTTCCTTACAAGTTCTTGAAGATGGTCAATGGTGACATATCTAAAATTAACGCGGACCTACTAAAGATGGTGGGGTATCGTATACCTAACCAAGGTAACTCTTCTACAGACCTTCTTGAGGTTGTGGGAATTTTACCAGAAGCTATGGGTGATACTGTAGTAGCTTATGCAGAAATTACAGAGAAAACAGGTTCTGACTTTGACATCGATAAGATGTACATCATGGCTCCTAACTTCTATATGACCGAAAATGGTTTAGAGAAAGTCCCTTACAATGTTGAAGAAAGTGAAGCGGGCCTTAAAGACCGTTACGATACTTACATAAGACTAATTGGGGCTAAGCAAAAAGCTTATGATGCTCTCCAAAAAGCTGGATACTGGAATGCACGTAGTGCTAGTATCCTCAAACAAACTATCGATACTCTCAACATGGGGGGTGACAATAATGCAGTTGCATTACTTGAAGCCGCCTTCAATGAGGATATTGAAACTTCCGAAGTAATACAGGGTATCCTACTTGCTAAAGACGAAACCGTATTGTATATGGACGAGTTTAGTAAACTACCTATTAACGAACAACTTTCTGAGGAGGCTCTTCAAAATAGATTTCTAGAGATTATTACTGAAGTTTTATCAGAGCCAGCACATTATTTAGATATGATGACCCCTCTTGAGTATACTACAGACTTGGTTAAGAAAGACCTTAATGCTGTACTTAATCAAGCACAGGATACTAGAGATTTTTATATGTATGGGCTCGCTGACCAAATCGATGCTAAGTATAGTTTCGCTGGAGGTAAAGCTCAGCTAGGATTAGTTATGAATACGTTACAAGACCATTCTATCCGTAGAGAGGTGAAGCGTTATATTAAACTACCTATTAGAAACTTAACAGATGAGTCAACCGACTTACATGCTATGGTTGATGACAACGGTGTGCTTATTAGTCAGGTATACTCTGCGTATGGTTCACTTCACGTTGACATCGCAAATGACCCTATCATTATTAGAGCTAACTGGTCAAGTGAGACAACACCTGTTGGGCTTATGCTTATAGCAGCTGGTGTACCATTCCAATGGGCTAATCGATTTATCAATCAGCCTATTATCTCTGAGTACATTAAAAAGAGTAGAGCATCTAAAGCTAAAATGATTTCCCCTACATCTGAAAAAGGTTCTAACCTTTCTCCAGAAGAGATGGCGTCTAAGAAATATAACGGAGGTAAATACATATCTAAAAACAATTTAGAGATTACAAACCCAGTATTCCTAGGCGAAGAACAATTATTCGAAGAACTAGCTAATCCAACTAATGAGGCACAAATAGGTATTCTAGGATTGTACAAGCATTATGAAGCTGCTGCTAAGGTTTTTAACAACTCTATCGATGTAGCTAAAATTGATGGTACTCCACCTAAACACCTTATTGACGCTTACGTAAAAGACTTTAATCGTAAAATGATTACAGGTGAGAACGTTATTGGTAATTGGAAGTCTACATTTAGTCATACATTCCTTGGGGATATGTGGGCAGGTTCTGTTGATATAATGATTGAGGGACTTACTGATATTGCTATTCACAGTACTCCTGCATTCCAGACTGCTTTTAGAAAGGCTATCTTAGAGAACGCTTCATCCTTTATTGGGACACGAGACGCTAATGCTGCTGAACAATTTATGGACGAACTTTACGGTACGTTGGGAAGTAACTCAGAACTTAGTATGACTAAAGACGAGTACACGAGAGCTTTCTTAGGTACTGACTCACTTGCTCACCGTACAGTTAAATATCAGGATGTAAATCATGAACTCCATAATAACAAATTCATTAGATACATAAACTCTTCTATCAAGGCTGGAGCAAATCTTCCTTCTGTAGTTTATATTGATAACACTTTAGAGATTTCTACTGATGTAATCCAAGAACTACGTAGAGAGTGGAGTCGTTTGTATAACAGTGAGAATCCAGAGTACAGAGAATATGCTAGAGAATTAGTACAAGCAACTTACTACTCAAGTAATTTACGATTTAGTACTCGTAGTCTTGTTAAAATACTTCCTAATGATGTCCTGAAAGATATGGGATGGCAAGAACATATTAGTGACGCCATGGTAGGTGACTTACAAGACCCTAATTACTTAGTCCCAATGATAGACCAAGTGTATAAGCACCTGTCTGAGAACAATAAACTAGTTCCCCCAATTAAGAAAGCGGATGCACAAGCTATTCCAGGGGTTACCAATATTGCAAAGGCACATATGTTTATAGTAGACATCGAAAATAATAAGAAATTGAAGGTTGGAAAAGACGACCATGGTAAGGATTTTCTTAAACCGTATGTAAGTACACAATTAACAATGCCTATAAATGCTCAAGGAGATACCAGAAAAATCACTGGGCTCTATCGATTTATAGGACTCACTCAATATAAAGGGCGTCTTAAAGGAGTTTACAAGAGAGTAAACACACTAGGTTACCATAAAAAGGGTATACGTAGTACTGAGTACAACTTTAACGAAACTGGAAAAACGTCTGTGTATCCTCAAAATAACGTAACTTTGTCGGACAAGCAAGTTAACGCTATGGCTACATTTTTAGCACAAAGCGTTACCTACTCTTCAAGGGTAGTAGAAACGTTAGATATTTATAAAGAACAAGGGGTATCGATAACTTCTGAACAAGAAGCGGGAGAACGCCTAAGTAAACTATGTAGTCCAGGATGATTTGTCCCAATATAAATGACCCTTCGTGGAAGAAATTAGTCCAAGCGGTGGGAGAAGAACACGCGTATTACTTGTGGGATAAGAATGGTGGGAATCCTCTTACCCAAACTCCTGATGGAAAAACTTCTAACCTATTCAACGACCTGTTAGCATTAACCCATGGTAATAGTCTTGAGGCTATGTCTCTGAAAGCTACTATACATAGTCATGAGTTTCTTAGTTTTAATGAATCAAATGAAAAAGAACCACAATTAGTAGTTCTATCTAGTGGTAATCATGGTTTCGTAAATAAAGCGGGCCGAGAGTTTCCTCTTTCTGAACATAGAGAAGAAACTCCTATTTCTTACGACCAACGTACAACTGCAGCTCAAGAGGAAACACAGGAGGATTACGAAGCTAAGCGGACTATTCTACAGAACTCTTTTAAAAATTTCGACATTGATGTAGTAGTTAAAAATGTAAAGAACCCTAAAGTGGTTATGAAGAATGGTCGCGCAACTATCCAGATGCCTGAGGCTTACCCTTTAGGACACGCTGATACTTTATTCCACGAGCATGCTCACATTATGATTGATGCACTTGGTGGGTTAAGTAACGAACACATTGCATTCGGCCGCCGTCAGTTGGAAGGTACTGCATTAGAAAAAGAAATACTTGCTAAGTATAAGAACGTCTCAGACGAAGTTCAAAGTAAAGAGGTGTTAGCACAAGCTATAGGTATAGCCGCCAACAAGTTATTTGAAGACACAGTTAAACACCGTAAATGGAATGCTTGGTTAAAGGTCTTATTCAATAGACTAAAAGCTACTCTAGGACTTAACCATGACGCCGTAATGGAGTTAGCCCGTAAACTTATGAATGACGAGTTAGTCTCTATTGAAATAAGTGATGCTATCTACGACCAGAAGGTCGCTGGCACACCATGGGAAGATATTAATACTATCGATGAACTTAGGGATAACCTACTGGAAAGGGTACGTAGTTTGCACAGCCACTGGAAACGAAGTAAAAACACAAGTTCTGTGGCCCAGATGGAGGACCTTATCGAAGAGATGGTTCAGTATAATGACATACGTTCTGCAATTATGTACGTCCAAAAGGCTGACACCACAACAGCTAGTGCACTCAAGCAGTTTAAAGCTATGCGTAAGAAGTTCGATAGCGGCGAGATGACTCCAGCAGATATGGAAGCATTCGGGAAACTTATGCATGACCGTAAAGTCTTTGTAAGTACTTTCGAACTTATCCCACAGGTTAAGGCTTTAATCACTGAGGGTAAAGTAGAGTTTGATAAAAAATCAAATAAAGAGCTAGGTTTTAAGAAACCTATTAAGAAATTAGACGAGGTTACATTACGTCTGAATGAGATTAACTCTATGTATGACCAGTTATTGGAAGACTACATGGTTGAAAAGTATCATAAAGACACTGACTTTGTCCAGGCACTTTGGGGAAGGAAGTACGAAAAAGAATTTCATAAAATCTACAGAGCTGTTGACCGTAAGGCTTTAGGCGCTGAAGCTTACAAAGCTAAGAAGGAAGCATGGGTCTCTGGTAAGATGCAAGAGCATTCTCAAGAAATTGAGGACGATAACAAACTATACCTACGTAAGAGCCTTAACAGGAATCGTGGGTACATTAATGATATTTCAGGTTTATCAAGATGGGCAGCAGACCCTAGGTCTATTGAAGATACCATCATGCAGATTGCTATTAAGCAACTCGATAAACTAGACTTCGAAATACAGGTTGAATATGGGGAGGCTTTAAGAGCCCCCGTAGAAGTATTTAACGCCTTTGCGGACAGTAGGGGTAACTCACTGAATCAAGAGGAGATGTATAAAGGGTTCTATGAAGAAATCGATGGAAAGAAAACTGGATACTATTTAGGTAAATACAAGTCAACATTTAGTACCAAACGTAATTCACTTTGGAAAGCGTGGAATGACGCTGCAGAAGCGCACGGGGAGAACTCTCCTGAAGCTGAAACAGCTAAAGCTACATATCAGGACTGGAAAATTATTAACGAGGAGCAGCCGTACTCACAAGCCTTTCGGGAAAAGTCAGACAAAATCCAGGAAGGATTTCACAACACAGAACGCCATGGTCAATTAACCAAGGAACGCTCTAAAATTAAAAAACGCTACATGGTCGATGGCCAGTTTCAGTTTGATAAGATGAGTGAGAGTGACCTTGTTAAGTGGAACAATATTAAAACAGAAATAGAAGCTGAAAAGGTTAAGACAGCTGCAGCGAATAAAGCTACAAGTAAAGAATTTTTCAAACTGTGGAAGTCTGTACCAACTGCTAGGTATAATAGTGTTAACAAACACAACTTAGCTACTATGTCTCAAGAGGACTACGATGTTTGGTTCCATGCTAATCACCACAAAGCTCAGCGTGGGGATACAGTGTATTATGCAGAGAATTCTGAATGGACTACTCTTACACCAAAAGATGGGCGTTCTAATAATCCAAAATACAGGGACGGTAAGATTACTCCAGTCAGTAAATGGATAAACCCAACATGGTCCGCTTCAGAAGCTAATCTTTCTGGAGACACTGTTGATGGGAATATGTTCCGTGTACTTAAAGAAAACTCCGCTAAGGTAGATGAACTTTATGGGAATAAATCTAAACGCCGTAAAAACTACACAGATGACGTAATGTCGGATACGGTAGCTCTTCCCCGTACGGAGAAGACTACTGCAGAACGTCTAGTTGAATCAGGGGTTAAAGCCACTTTCTGGGAGGGTATTAAGGACCAAGTAAAGAAACGTAGTACTGACTTTGACTTAGAGCAAGATGTAGAGAAGACTGCGGAGTGGGATAGATTTGTTAAAGTTATTGTAGATGAGGAACATAAGGTTAAAAACTTCATTCCTATCTATTTCCGTAACGACTTAAAAAACATGAAGGACCAATCCTATGACTTAATGTCTATAGAGATGATGGACTTATATGCTGCTATGAATTTCGAGAAGAAGCATAAGTTAGAACCCGACATGATGATTATACAGGACGCCATGGCTAACCGTAAGGTAGCGAAACAAAAAGGGTTCAAGTATATGGTAAACTCTATTCTCCCTATGATGAAGGGTGAAAACTTTAAACCAGTAGACATTGAAGGTGTCCACTCTAATGTATATCAAGCTTTCCAATCAATGGTTGAAAACAGAATGTACAATATTGGAGTAAAGGATGCGGGAAGTGTGAATGTTTGGGGGAATAAGATTTCGTTAAACAAAGTGTCTAATACTATAGCGGGGTATACAGGTTCTGTATTACTTACGTTTAACTGGCTTTCTTCTGGGGCTGCTTCTATGCAAGGTAACACATTGAACATGTCAGAAGCTTTTGGGGGGACTAACCTAACTACGACGAACATGAAAAATGGTCATCAAATGTATTTAGGGGATTTTAAAAATGTAATGGGGGATATAGGCAGAGTGGTAGCGAAGTCTAAGACTAACGCTCTTCTAGAAAGGTATGACCCTTCTGGGAATTATAATGGCCTACAACATAAATTCGCACATCGTGGAGTTCTCAAGCAGACAGCTGCGCAAGGTTTACAAGCATTAAACTTTACACACTGGCAGGAACACCAAGTGCAAGCAACTCTTATGTACGGGCTATTGGATGCCGTACAATTAAAAACTAAAGAGGGAAATGATATAAGTCTTGCCGAACTTTATATGGTCGACGAAAATGGTAACTTAGGCTTTAAACCAGTTACTGACTTAACTGATGTAGAACTTCGTGCCATAGAGCAGAAGGCTCACAGAAAGATAAAAGAAATCACCAAAAAGAAACATGGTAACTACGATGGAGCTAACAAAGCTGAGTACCAACGAACAGTCGGTGGGCAACAAGCTGGTATGCTTCGTAAATGGTTGATTCCAGGGATTCAACATAGATTTAGAAATCTTACCACAATGGGCAAGAATTTTGAAGAGCTAGAGGATGTGGATTTATATTATAACGAGTCTGGTGATGAGTTCCAAGAAGGGATTTATACTACTACAGCTCGATTCCTAAGACAGTTTAATAAGGAATTACGTACTTTGCAGTTCACAGTAGTATCTGCTGAGTGGGATAAACTCACGGACAAAGAACGTGGAAATATTCGCCAATCTATATTCGAAGCTGGAGCTATGCTTGGTTCATATCTTGCATTCCTTGCGTTCTTAGCATTTGCTGAGGACCAAGACGAAGAGTGGGCATATGTGCCAGCATTCTATATGAGACGATTATTTGGGGAGCTTGCTTTCTACGCATATCCTATGGAAACATTCCGTATACTTCGTAGTCCCGCAGCGTCACTATCGATGGTGGAGAGACTAATGGGACTTGCTACTCAAGGTATTTACGACACAGTTCAGGTAGCAACAGGTGGTGAAGCTACCCGTTATCTTCAGGGAGAACGTAAGGGAGACCTTAAACTTTGGAGAAAGACTAAACAATTACTACCAGTTAGCGCACAAATTGAGAGAAATGTTGAAGAGGCATTAGGCTACTTACAACAGATGATGGTGAATCAATAAGAAACAAGTGGCAGTACCTTAGCCTGGCTGTGTTTACAAACCTCACTTATTAATGCTTGCATCTTAGCACGAGAGGTAAGACTCGAACTTACAACCTTCGGTTTTGGAGACCGCTGCGCTACCAATTGCGCTACTCTCATATTTTTGAACCCCTACTAGGATTCGAACCCGTAACCTTTCGGGTAAAAACCGAAAGCTACTTCCACATGAGCTTCGAGGGCATAGATTGTCTATAAAGCGTAGCTCTCCTACGCATGCCCTTATACTTATATGTATAGTTTTCATTCATTTTGTATATGTATATGTATAACATGTATACATTTTTTGCTTCCCCCGATGGTTACGATACATCGACCCCCTGATTAACAGTCAGGCGCTCTGCCTCTGAGCTAGAGGGGAATTTGTGTGGCAAAAGGGAATCGAACCCTATACCTGTGATGTTCCGTCACATTGCCCAAATGCATTATTGAGTTTCCTAGGATACTCTCAGCACTCACCACGTTTATTGTGCGCCCTAATGGAGTCGAACCCCCTACCTAACCAAACTCGGCCACACTGACTTATATAACATAAAAAGGGCCCCCATTACTGAGAGCCCTTTTTATCCTATTGATTACTTAAACTTAATTCGTCATGAGCAATAGAAGATTGGGCCCTCTGTTTTAAAGACGGCAATCGCATTCCACTTATTTATTACTCTACAATTTTTTATTGTCATATTTTTAGTTGCGGGAGCGGGACTTGAACCCGCGAGGCACAAAGGCGTCGGCTTATGAGGCCGATGAGATACCAACTTCTCACACCCCGCAATGAATTTCCAAAGGTACTACAAAATAATCCACAGTACCAAACTTTTTATTACTAATCTGCAGAGAGAAGTGGCCCCGACCCATATTCCGTTAAGAACCAACTACTTAGCAGGTAGTGCCTACACTCCAGGTAGGTTTACTCTCTAGTTGTTGCACAAGTAAGAATCGAACTTACATAGCCGTAGGCGACAGATTTACAGTCTGCTGGGCTCACCACCTGCCCAATTATGCAATATATTGCATTTTATACGTAATTACACCTAATTGTACGTGTTTTCGTACTTTTATATGCAATTACATGCACTTTTAGAGCCCTAGGTGGGAGTCGAACCCACAGCCTGAAGTTTACAAAACTACTGCTCTTCCTATTGAGCTTCGTAGGGCTTATGTTGCGGAAGAATGAGGACCCGACCCCCAGCCAACTGAATGACCCCTAGTTTTCAAGACTAGTCGCGACTCCACTGCCACTGCTTATCCTTCCGT
>DNHN01000097.1:0-8421 GCA_003485825.1 Bacteroidota bacterium
ACAGATTGTAGATGGTTTTCTATGTTATCGTCCGACTCTTTTTTATTTCGTGATAGACCAGTAAGTAGGTTATCCATATTACTCGCCAAGTAAGCTCCTCCTACCAATGCAATAAGCACCAAGTAGTGAAAACGTATCTTCATCCGGAGAAGAGCATAAATACCAAGAGCTGCCACTAAACTGACCCAAGATGCACGTGTAAAGGAAAGCGCTACTGCGACTACTAAAAACAAGAAGAGCAAAACACAGACCACTCTGAGCCATAGTCCATATTTAAGCCAGCTACCGTGTAGCGCAAATACGAAAAGTACCGGGACTACAAAAGAAACACACGCCGCATACATTCCGTGATCTGGCAGAAACGGACGCATAGCAGTGTAAGCATACGATCGACTAAACCCACCTTGAGAGTGCATAAAAAGGGTATACGCTGCCAATAGTACTATGGATATAGTAAATAGCCATATAAATTTTTTAGCCATGCTTTCATGCTGAAAGTACCTAGAAAGCAAGAAATAAAACACCACTAAGTACCAGCTTTTCATGAGTACATATTTTACACTAATGAGAGGCATAGTGCTGGTAATAGCCGTGACCAGCAACCATCCAAAATCTGCAATAATTAGCACACTCAGCATGACACTCACTTCTGGAAATTTGAGCGTCCGAGAACTAATGAGTTTTAATAATACACCAATAAAGAGTAAAATGATAATAGGCTCAGTAGGTATACTTAGATTTACCGTACTGTACCGCTCATCTATAAGGTGTACAGACAATGGAGTAGTAAATGCAAGAAAATAAAGTAGGTATTTGGGCTTGTTAATCCCTACCCAAATCAATGTGATGACCACAGGGGCTGCTAGCGCTAAATAAAAATCTAGGTATACTGCGGCTAGGCAGTAGGCTAGAAAGATACCACACCAGAAGTACAGCTTTTTTATGTCTACCGACATACCCATCTACTTTTTCAGTAGATTCATTTGATTCATAATAAGAAGCACTACAATGCTAAAGAAGCCTACAGCTCCTGTTACCAGTAAAACGATTAGAGAACGAACAGGATATGTTTTCTTCTCTGCCGGTGAAGCATTAGTAAGGATAAATTTTTGAGGGACCGTTTGCTCTACATCTACCTTGGACCTTTCGTACCTTTTTCGGAGCTTACTTAGGCTCTCTAGTTCCAGTATCAGCGTTTCATTGAGGTATGTGAATTCCCCAGCATACGCTGCCAGTTTATCTTGCACAGCCTGTAATCGTTTACCTTTAGAAGAATTTGCGTCTACTTTATATAGTTCTTCTGCTATAGCTCTAGACTGCTCTTCGTAGTTGGTGATTCCCTTCTGTCCAAGCTCTTTAAGGCGTGTACGTAAATCTACTACCATCTTCTCTTTATTCCTAAATTCTCCCTCTACAATCTCCAATGCTTGAAGTGAGACTTGCTTCTGTATTTCAGTTTTGACACTATCGTAAATAGCTCCTATACCATTTGCGATTTCAGCAGCTTTTATGGGGTCTTCATCCAGTACAAGTATCTCCACCGCTAGGTGACGCGTTCTATTAAACTGGATATTACTTTTCATCTTATTCCCTAAATCTGTAAATGGACTGCTTCCTTTAGCATCTATTCCATAGTGATTCATTAGGTCAAAATTTTTGATAATTCTACTTTGTAGTGCAGAAGAGTTGAGTAATTGCAACGCATTTTCTGCTTCTTCTTCCTCACCGAATGCAAGTGGATCTGCCTGACGCTGAGTCAAGTCTGTAAACAAGGCATTCCCTATTGAATTAATGGTAGTAGGGTAAAATACAACCTGAGATTGATACTTCGGTTTTATTATAAATGGTGCTGTGAGCACTGCAGATAGTATAGCTGCCGACAATGCAATTATTAACAAGTGCTTTCTGTACTTCCATACAAGAGATACAATATCCACAAAATTAAAATCAAACTCTTTATTTTGGTTCATTCCGAAATTTTAAAATAAGGTTGCAAAGGTAAATGAATAGGCCTATTTACTATCATTTTCTTCGCAATGACTTAAGATGCCTATATTCAAACAGTTTAAAAAGATACGCTCCTATAAGTATGGTCACTGCTATCATCGTAAAATGAACGCGAGTAGTTGCAAAATATTGCTTGGCACAAATAATAGTCACCACTAAAGCAGCTCCCCCTGCAAGTATCGAAATAGTCTGACTCAGCCCCCATTTCAGATTAAACTTTCTGAAACAAATAACGTAGCACATTACACCAAAAAACAGTTGACTTACTAGGGTAGCTAAAGCCGCTCCTTGAGCTCCATACGTTGGAATAAGTGTGTAGTTTAACACTAGATTCATACCCAATGTGAGTGCTGCAAATCGATTTAGCCATTTCAACTCATTTGCTGCAGTGAGCAAAGCACCGTATATCAGCATGAGTACGCTCCCTAAAAAACTGAACATTAGGAAAGTAAATACTTCTGCAGAATCAGAATTAGCTCGAGCAGGATTAATCACTTCTAACATGTCTAACCCGTATACTGCGCTAAGACTCGCTAATAGGATACCGCCAAAAAGAAGCAACCGAGCTGTATAGCTACTGATCTTACGAATAGCCTCAGCATCCTTAATATTTTTACTGAAAAATGGAAGCAAAACACCACTAAACACTTGAGCAAAGCCCATAATAGCAAAGTAGAATCTATACCCCAATGCATATATCCCAACCTCCGCATCTCCACGAAGCTGTTTTATCATCACAGCATCTATATAGGTAAACAAACCCATAAGTGTCACCAGCAGAGCAAAAGGCCATGCCTTCTTCATCAAAGGCTTTAAACTTTCAAGATGAAAAGAAATACGCATGCTCTTCAAGTTATTTTTTAAAAAAAATAAAAGCACAAGGAGAACGATAGATAGGCTCAATACTTGAGCCATAGCAAATCGTGAAATACTTAATGATAAAGATGGAATACCTCCCCAAAGCAATATACTTACAAAGGATATAACCAACAGTCTATCCAAGACCATAAAAACTCCATCCAACTTAAATCGCTGAAGACTTGCTACAATACTTCTGAAGTATTGGACGAAAGAAGACAGTATCTGAATACAACAAAGTATGATGAGTAAACCAAACTCCAATGAGGAGTAACCTAGCACATAACCTACACCGAATACGATAGCCACATAGACCACAGAAAGTAGCATCTTTAGTCCCAGAATAGAACCGGCTAATGACGCAATCTTTGAGGTATCACGCGCTACTATCGTAGTACTAAAATTATTTAACCCCAGATCCAGTACGATAAAAAACAACATACTCGTATTAAATAGGGCGAAGTAATTCCCATACACTTCAGGGCTTAGTGCATCCTGCACTGCAGCATCTATTACAAGTATCCAGACAGGTTTCACAAGCAGATTCAATACCTGCATAAACGCTATATCCGAGAGATACTTCTTGAGCATCTATTATACTTTGACTGTTTGCTCGTCCTTATATTCCACCCTACGCGTAATGGCCAGCAGAAAGAATCCTACAATAAAAAATGCCATCAACATAAGTACTGAAACCCGCATACTACCAAAATACCCTTCTAAGAAACCGAACAATAACGGTCCTACGATGAGGCCCAATTTTTCCATTACATCGAAGAAACTGAAAAACGAAGCATTGTCGTCGGTAGGTGGGAGCATCTTACTGTACGTACTTCTACTAAGCGACTGAGTGCCGCCCATTACGAAACCTACTAACCCGGCCAACACATAAAACTGCACCGGTGTAGTAATGTAGTACGCTATAATGGTACAGATTACCCATATCACTGCTGCTAACATTAACGTACGAAGATTACCAAGTCTAAAACTAATATTTGACATGGCATATGCTCCGCCTATGGCAATCAATTGGATTAATATGATGCTCACAATAAGACCGGTTTCTCTGGTTTGCCACCATACAGGATTCTGATCCGCTGGCACCCACGCTATTTCTTTACTTGCGAATAAGACCGCCAGCAGCATTACCGTTTGAACTCCCGTATTGTAGGTAAAATAACTCGCCAAGAACATTCTCACCTTGGGATGCTGTCGCAATTGCTTCCAAACTTTGAGTAGCTCTTTATAGCCATTCAGTATTACATTCTTTCGTTTCGCCTTAGCCGCATAGTGGCTCTTATTGGGTAAATAGTAATACGTGTATTGAGCAAAACCTATCCACCAAACACCAACTAATAGGAATCCTGCTTTTATGGGCATTAAATGGGTAAACTGACTTAAAATAAGAATAGTGATCAGCAGTAAAACACTACCAAAATAGCCTAAACTAAATCCTTTAGCACTTATGGCATCATGCTTATCCTTATCTGCTATTTCCAATAAAAATGAATTGTAAAAAACGATGCTTCCCCAAAAACCAATACTGGCTATAAAAACTGAAAGCATACTCAGCTCTAATTGCTCTACATCGAAGAAGTATAAGCTCATACAAGCAAATGCGCCAATATAACAAAATATTTTCAGAAACATTTTTTTGGTCCCAGAGTAATCTGCGATACCAGATAATATAGGAACTAAAAGTACAACGATAAAAAAGGAGGCGGAGTAGACATACGAGTACAGTTCTGTATTCACAAATTTCTTTCCAAAAAACATCACCATATCAACTGATTTGCCTCCGATAGTTTCGACTAAACCATTACTTTCAGCATACCTTTTAGTGACTGTTACGTAAAAGATAGGAAATATAGCAGTAGAAATTATAAGATTATAAACGGAATTGGCCCAATCGTAGAAAGTCCAAGCGTTTATTACTTTAGGGTCGTTTTTTTTGAATATGAATGCCACAACGTTTCTTCAAATCAAATCAAAAAAACCGAACAATAGGCAATAATTTTAAACTACGCTGCTTTTAAGCGTAAACGTTCTATCACCTTTTCAGCCTCATCTAGACCTATAGTCACCTCCGTAATCGTATCATCAGAAGGAGATTCATACATGTAATCGCTTAGAATGGCTTCGCATACTGAGCGCAAACCTCTAGCTCCAAGCTTAAATTCCAGTGCTTTTTCTACGATGTAGTCTATCACACTATCCGCAATAGTTAATTTAACTCCTTCCATCTCAAACAGAGCAATGTACTGACGTATAAGCGCGTTCTTAGGCTGAAGCAATATCGCTTTCAGTGTATCTGCATCCAGCGGCTTAAGCGCCGTCAAAATAGGAATACGACCAATGATCTCAGGAATAAGCCCAAACTGCTTTATATCTCCAGGAATAGCATATTGCAAATACTCCTCTGTAGTAATGTCAGCCTCCTCAGTAGCTTTAAACCCAAGAGAATTAGCCTTCATCCTACGAGAAATAATTTTATCTATTCCGTCAAACGCTCCACCACATACAAATAAGATGTTCTTGGTATCTATCTGTACCATCTTCTGATCCGGATGCTTACGTCCTCCTTGCGGAGCTACATTGGCTACCGTACCTTCTAGTATCTTAAGCAGACCTTGCTGAACTCCTTCCCCACTTACATCTCTTGTGATGCTAGGATTATCGCTCTTACGCGCTATCTTGTCTATCTCATCTATATAGATTATGCCTCTTTCTGTAGCCTCTTTATTGTAATCTGCAGACTGATAGAGCCTAGATATAATACTCTCTACATCCTCTCCTACATAGCCTGCTTCTGTGAGCACAGTAGCATCCGCAATACAAAAAGGCACCTCAAGTGAACGAGCTAAGGTTTTAGCTAACAGCGTTTTACCTGTCCCTGTCTCCCCTATAAGT
Organism: Bacteroidota bacterium; assembly: GCA_003485825.1. Classification (GTDB taxonomy): domain Bacteria; phylum Bacteroidota; class Bacteroidia; order NS11-12g; family UBA9320; genus UBA9320. The sequence goes on from DNHN01000097.1 coordinate 5,776, forward strand.
AGCACGTTTGACTTCTCCAGCTCTACACCGTCCTTGCTCACATGAGTCAGACGCTTGTAATGATTATATACCGCTACACTAAGTGTTTTCTTGGCTGCATCTTGACCGATAACATACTCATCTAAGAGTGCTTTAATCTCCTTTGGCTTCTTGAGCTCAAACTTGAGTTTCTTTCCTGGTTTAACCTTGCCACCACTTTCATTGATGACTATTTCATTTCCTTGGTGGATACAATCTTCACAGATATGAGCATCTATACCCGAGATAAGAAGACCTACATCTCCTTTACTTCTACCACAAAATGAACAAGAAAGTTCTGTATCTTTTTTTGCCAAAACTTATTTTGTTTTTCGTTCTAACACTTCGTCAAGCATACCGTAATCTTTGGCTTCTTGAGCAGTCATCCAGTAGTCACGCTCACTGTCTTTTTCAACTTTCGCATATTTCTGACCACTGTGGCTTGCTATGATATCATAGAGTTCTTTTTTGAGCTTTAATATCTCTTTTACGGTGATCTCCATGTCCGTAGCTTGACCTTGAGCACCTCCTAGAGGCTGGTGTATCATCACACGGCTATGCTTTAGCGCAGTACGTTTACCTTTCGTACCTGCACACATTAGCACTGCACCCATACTGGCAGCTATACCTGTACAAATGGTAGCCACATCTGGAGCTATGTACTGCATGGTATCATAGATACCAAGACCTGCGTGTACACCACCGCCTGGGCTATTGATGTATATCTGAATATCGCGCTTAGCATCTGTACTTTCTAAGAAAAGCAGTTGAGCTTGAACCACATTAGCTATGTAGTCATCTATACCTGTACCTAAAAAGATTATTCTATCTGCCATAAGTCTAGAGAATACATCTACCTCTCTAAAAGGCATCTGACGCTCCTCTATCACTGTACGGGTCATATCTTGTGGTGTATGAATAGAGCTATCGATATAGTGATCGACTTTAGTGCTGCTTATTCCTTGATGTTTTATCGCGTACTTTCTAAATTCTTTTCCGTAATCCATATTATTCTTTCGTCTGTCAAATGTAAACAATTCATGTATTAATCTGGTTTCAAAAAAAAACCACTCGGTACCCCGAGTGGTTTTTTCTACAGACAGCTTATTCTATCCTTTCTCGTTAAACTTTTTTACTTCATCGTAGAACTTGTCTACTGCTAATTTCTTAGGCTTGATGGTAATCAGCTCTTTCACTTTATCCAGTACTTTCTTATCTACGACTACATCACGTATACGCATTAAGTAACCTTTATCTTCTCTGTTTTTAGCTTCAAAGTTTTGAACCATCGCAGGATCAGGGTTATTAAGACCGTACTGTCTTAGCATCTGTGCGGTGTAAGCGAAGGAAGTTTGATTAATATCCTCATCGGTTACTTCTACATTTTCCTGTTCTGCTATTTTCTCTCTTATTAGTTGCTTCTTAAGTACACCAGATTCTTTGCTATACAGCTCATCTATGTTCTCCGCAGTATAGGTCTCAGGCTTGGTACCTTGTAACCATCTCTTTAAGAAATCATCAGGAAGGCTCAGCTTGTGATTCGCATCAAGCACTGCATTGATTTCTGCTTCTAGTTGCTTCTCAGCTTCTGCCACATAATATGCTCCTAGATTTTCTTCTATCTTCTTCTTAAACTCTTCCTCATTAGCTACAGCTCCAGGTCCCATTACGAGGTCAAAAAATGCTTGATCTAGTTCTGCTTCCTTTACTCTTCTAATTTCCTTTACTTCTCCTTTGAACGTCTTATTGAGGGTAGGAATTACATCTTTCTCTATACCTAGAGACTGAGCAATTACCATTTCATTGTCATTGAAGAGATCAAAAACATTCAGTTCGAGTACATCACCTGTACTTACACCTACGAGTTGTTTTTTCACTTTCTTACTTTTCACTACTTCAGGTAGCACGGTCACTTCTTGCTCAAAGATGCCACCATCCTTGTGCTCACCTTTTTTATCTACCTCCGTCATCAACATTACGACTGAGTCATTTTCTGTCTCAGACTTGTCTACTACATCGAGCTTTCCGTTTTGCCTTCTTAGGTTCCTAATTTCAGTCTCTATTTCCTTACCATCTAGCTCTATCTCATAACGCGTTAGCTTATCCTTAGTGCTGATGTTTAAATCAAAGACAGGAGCTAATCCTAGATCGAAGTGAAATGTAAAGTCACCGTAATTATCAAAATCGGTTTCACCTTCTTTTTCTTCACTTGTCATCGGCTGACCTAAAATATCGATCTTGTTATCTTGAAGATACTTATACAGCTGCTCAGAAGTCAGTCTGTTTACTTCTTCGAATAAAGCACTTCTGCCGATCATCTGTTTCACCATTCCTATCGGAACAGTTCCTGGTCTGAAACCTGGAATTTTAGCTTTTTTACGATAGTCTTTAAACTGCTTGTCTAAATTCTCTTTGTAATCCTCGTTTGTGATTTGTACGCTTATGATAGCGTTGAAATCATCTTTTTTTTCAAAGGTAACGTTCACTGAAGTCTCTATTAATAAAGTGTGTATGTGTTAATTTGATGCTTAAAGCTTTGTCCTTAAAAAGGCAGTTTCTATAAAAGACAAAACCCTGTTTTAGCAGGGCTTTGTACTCTTCTATAGTGCGGGCGAAAGGACTCGAACC
>DNHN01000097.1:8430-9103 GCA_003485825.1 Bacteroidota bacterium
CTACCAATTTCACCACGCCCGCTTAGCTCCTTGTTAAAGGGCTGCAAATGTAAATTTATTTTAACAACCTTTCAATCTTTTTTCAAAAAAAAATCCTTCTCACCAAAGTAAGAAGGATTTTTCTGTATGTAACAGGCTAAAGCCCTTAGTTTACTTGCATTCTTTTAGTAATGCTGTGATCTTCTGTTGTTAGCGTATAGAAGTACATCCCGCTAGAAAGCCCATTTGCATCGATAGTTACAGTATGATTACCTGCACTCATTACTCCAAGGTCTCCTTGATTTACTACATTACCAAGCATATCTGTCACAGTAAGTGTCATAGTGCTATTACTACGCAGATAGATAATTACATCTGAAGTCCCTCTGAAAGGATTCGGTTGATTTTGACTTACTACGAATACTTCTGCTTTCTGTCCATCTTCTACAGATGCAGTGCGCACTCTATTACCCAATACATCATTTAATATATCAGAAGTAGGCACAGCTACATATCTCATAGTACACTCTTCATTTGGGTGTGACCCTGCGTTAGCAGAGTGATTTTGCAAGTGAGTACCAGGATAAGTATCCTCTTGATAAATTATGTGAAGGAAGTCGTTTGATCTTTTTGCTACACACGGAAAAGCACATTCCATTGTACCATCTTGAGTTATATTTTGAGGACCTTCCCA
>DNHN01000214.1 GCA_003485825.1 Bacteroidota bacterium
GGTAAGGTGGTCTTAGAATGTATAGTGCCTGAAGGTGATAATAAACCATACAGTGCTAAGGGAGAGGATGGCAAGTGGTGGGTCTATATCCGGAATAAGGATAAAAGCTTGCTAGCTAGTAAGATAGTTGTGGATGTGCTCCGCAGACAAGCAAGCAATAAGGGTACCTTGATAAAGTACGGAAAGAACGAGGAGATGCTCTTAAAATACTTAGCAGAAAATGAACGGATAACACTCAATGAATTTAAGAAAAAAATAAATATCAGTAGATGGAGAGCCTCCAAGATATTAGTAAATCTAATAAGTGCTGGAGTAATCCGAAATCATACCCACGAGAAAACAGAGTTTTATACCCTTGCATAGAGGTTAGTGTGCCCCCTTTTTTAAGGTAGGCAAAATAATTGGCGTTAAGAATTCGTTAATAATTACTACCTTTGCTTGCTATAGCTAAGGCTTTAAAACTTTTGTTGAGATATTAAAATGAAAAAAGGAAATATAAAATCACTTTTAGGCTTGTTCTTAGTAGCACTTTGCAGCATAGGTACAGCAGACGCACAGAAATGGTTTCGTACAAGTTCGTTGGAATTTGGACTTATAGGAGGATTTAGTCATTACTCTGGTGAGCTCACCAGACCAACTTTTGAGTCTAGAGGGTTTAAGCCTAGTGTTGGGCTCATTACGAGATATACGCCAGTGCAGCGTATCACCTTCCGACTTAGTGCACAGTATGGCCAATTAGAAGGAAGAGATGATTGGTATGACGATGCTAACGGTATCAATAGAAATCTTTCGTTCCAGTCAGATTTATGGGATTTTACCGGAGCCATGGAAGTAAATCTTCGTAGAATGGACCCTCGTATGAAGTCAGGAATATTCCCTTATGTTTTTACGGGTGTTAGTGTGTTTAAGTTTAACCCAAAGGCAGTGTTTGAATATGATCCAGCAAGTCCTATTGCTACGTATTTAGGTAGCCCATATCTAGAGCTAGCAGATAGAGACGGTGAGCTTGTAGAGCTTCAACCACTTGGAACTGAAGGTCAAGAAACTACAGAGTTTAATGAACGCAGAAGATATGCACTTACGCAGATATCTATACCTGTAGGTGGAGGACTTAAGTTTAAGCTAAATCATAAATGGACATTGGGTGTAGAGTACGGTATGCGCTTTACCTTCACTGATTATTTAGATGATGTGAGTGATTCTTATGTAGACCCAGTTAGGCTTCTGTCTCAATATGGTGCTATGTCTGCAGCAATGGCCGATAGAGGCCCTGAAAGACGTGAGGAGAACGATGCAAGAGGGACTCCCGATAGTAATGATGTCTATGGTATATTTGGAGTTACCTTCACCTACAGACTTTATGGGAATAGACCAGCTTGTCCTACATTTTAGTAGAGGATAGTCATTATTCCCTCCATTATTAAGAGTGCTAAGTAACATCTTTGGTACTTTTGCGTATTAAATAGGAAGCAATGGTCAATCACCGTGTTTAGATATATCAGTTTATACCTCATAGTATCCATTTTAGGATATACTGCTGAAGCTCAGTCTTGGGAGTTTGGTGGTATGCTTGGTGGTTCAAATTATCATGGAGACTTAGCATACAACCCTATACTTAAGGAAACTAACTTTTCAGGTGGGGCTTTTGTAAAGTACAACATAAACGAGACTTGGAGTATTCGTCCTACACTTTCGTATATGAAAATCAGTGGAGCAGATAGTAATTTCAAAGAGTACAAACTTAGAAACCTTAGTTTTAGAAATAACATCTATGAGTTATCTTCTATTATGGAGTACAATTTTCAGCCATTTAGTAATAGAAGTATACACGAAAGATCAACCTTCTATTTACTGGGCGGTATAGCTGTATTCCTGCACAAACCGCAGGCTAAAATGGAAGGTACGTGGTATGATCTACCTCAGCGAAAAACAGAGAAGCAAAGATATGAGCTCATCCAAGTGAGTTTGCCAATGGGAGCTGGCATAAAGCATGCGGTAACTCCGAATTTTATAGTGGGTATAGAAGCGGGATGGAGAATGACGTTTACTGACTACTTAGATGATGTGAGTACGGTATATCCTGACTTAGAACCGGGTCAAGTTCCTGATAGATTCTCAGATAGGTCTTGGGAGGTTACTGAGAGTAGTAGATCGCTGTCTAATCCTGGTGATACCCGAGGTAATCCCAATTTAAATGATTGGTATTTTCAGACGGCAATAAGTATTTCCTATAGATTTACTCCTATTAAGTGCCCATTTTAACTATTTATCGAACTGAAATTTTAACACACTGAGTTTATTCAAAATGAGTAAGGAGAGTATAAAGCTTGACAGGCTTCCAAAGCATATAGCTATCATCATGGATGGCAACGGAAGATGGGCCAAGGAAAAGGGTAAATTTAGAGTGTTTGGTCACCAAAATGGAGTAAAAGCAGTGCGTGAAGTATCAGAAGGATGTGCTGAACTCGGAGTGGAATGTCTTACGCTCTACGCTTTTAGTACAGAAAACTGGAATAGGCCTAAAATGGAAGTGAATGCTTTAATGACTCTTCTAGTGAAAACGATAAAAGGAGAGACAGCTACTCTTATGAAAAATGGCATTAAACTAGATGCTATTGGGGATAGAAGCACGCTGCCTAAAGATTGTTTGAGTCAGTTGGATGAAGCGATAGAGGCAACTAAGAATAACACCCGAATGACGCTTATCTTAGCACTTAGCTATAGTGCCAAGTGGGATATCGTAAACGCTACTAAAACCATTGCTGAAAGAGCAAAAAATGGAGAAATTGAGCTAGAAGAGATAGACGAAGAACTTATTAATCAGACACTGACTACGCATAAATATCCGCACCCTGAGTTGATGATACGTACCAGTGGAGAACTTCGTATCAGTAATTTTTTACTGTGGGAGATAGCATACAGTGAGCTCTATTTTACAACTGTACTTTGGCCAGATTACCGCAAGGAACACCTGTATGAAGCCATATTAGACTACCAAAGTAGAGAGAGAAGATTTGGTAAAACCAGCGAACAATTAGCATAGAAGAAGAGAGAATGATGAAGCGAATAGCTACTATATTGTTAGTACTATTGAGTATAGGTAGCTATGCTCAGTTAGATAACTTAAATACTGTGATCATGGATTATGATAATCCGAAGAAATATGAGATCAGTAAAATCAGTGTTTTGGGCAATAATTATACAGATGAGAAGATTATAATCTTGATGTCTGGACTTACTGTAGGCCAATCGATTACTATTCCTGGGGATGAGACCGGACTAGCCATAGAGAGGCTGTGGAAGCAAAATCTCTTTAGTGATATAGAAATACGCATAGAAAAAGTAGTGGGTACTAGTCTAGACCTCAATATTTCCGTAAAAGAGAGGCCGCGCTTGTCAAAGTATTCTATAAAAGGACTGCGAAAAGGGGAGACGAATAATGTAAGAGATGAGATAAGCCTACAGACAAATCAGCTGATCACGGAAGACCTTATAAACGCTACTGAGCGTGAGATCCGAGAATACTTTTTTGAAAAAGGGTTTTACAGTATAGAGGCTGAATTCACAAGAGAAGCAGATCCTACTAAGCCTAATTTTGAAGTGCTTCGCATAGATATTTCGAGAGGTAAGAAAGTGAAACTTCAGGATATCGTTTTTGAAGGAAATGAAAGCGTAGAGGATAAAAAATTACGTAAACTGATTAAACCCAAGAGAAAGTATAAAAAGTGGAATCCATTTGCCTCGTCTAAATTTGTAAAGGAAGAGTATGATGAAACGAAACCACTTATTATACAGAAGTACAATACTTTGGGGTTCAGAGATGCTAAAATGCTATACGATAGTATCATACCGATAGAGGACGGTAAAGTGATAGTGAAGATTGGCATTCAAGAGGGAAAAAAATATTACTTCAGGTCTATTACTTGGACCGGCAATACAAAGTACAGAACTTCTTTGTTAGATACGCTGCTTGGCATTAAACGGGGTGATGTCTATGACCAATCTAGATTAGAGAGTAAGCTCTTTATGAGTGAAAATGGGTTTGATATTTCCAGCTTATACATGGATGACGGATATCTCTTCTTCAATGTGAATCCGGTAGAAGTACTTGTAGAAAATGACAGTATAGACTTAGAAATGAGAATATACGAAGGCAAGCAAGCTACGGTAAATAGGGTAACCATAATAGGTAATGATAAGACAAGTGATTTCGTAGCACTTCGCGTGATACGTACACGTCCGGGAGACAAGTTTAGCCGTTCAGATATCCAACGTAGTATGCGAGAGTTATCTACGCTAGGTTTCTTTGACCCAGAAGGTTTAGATGTAAATCCAATCCCTAATCCACAAAATGGTACGGTAGATATAGAGTACAAAGTAGTAGAAAAGCCGAGTGACCAGATTGAAGCATCCGGCGGTTGGGGTGGTTTTGGTGGATTCGTGGGTACACTGGGGCTTACACTGAATAACTTCAGCTCACGAAAGATGTTTAAAAAGGGCGGTTGGGATCCTATCCCCGCAGGTGACGGACAGAAACTTGCGATACGCGCACAGAGTAATGGTCCTCAGTTTCAAGGGTATAATTTTTCCTTCACAGAACCTTGGCTTGGAGGGAAGAAACCAAACTCACTGAGTATCTCACTCTTTCATAATGTGCAGTCTACTTTTCAGTTTACTTCTGACAGGCCTAAGTTTACGACTTCAGGTGCTACTATAGCATTCGGTAAGCAGTTGAAATTCCCAGATGATTTTTTCCAATTTAGTGCCGCTCTTACCTATCAGCGTTATGGACTAAAAGATTGGGCCAACTTTGGTTCAGCGGAGCTTGGCTTTACGAATGGAAATGCAAATAATTTGAGTTTAACAAACACACTTTCCAGAAACAGTACCAATCATCCGATCTATCCTACAGAAGGTAGCTCGTTTATGGCGAGTATTCAGATGACACCGCCATTCTCATTGCTATCCGCTAACAAAGACTTCTCTTCTTCTGAGTTAACCCCACAAGAGAGATTTCAATGGATAGAGCTAGTGAAAACTAAGTTTAATGCGCAATGGTTTTTAGGTATAGGAAGTGGGAAACGAAAGTTAGTAGTAGCTCCTGCATATAGATTTGGTGCAGTAAGTCCTTGGAACAACAAGGTTGGGTATTCCCCATTCGAGTTGTTTAGAGTAGGAGGAAGTGGTCTATCTAACTTCGTGCTATATGGTACGGATATAGTTTCTCAGCGTGGATATGATGAAGGTAGAGTCAGTGATCCCTTTAACGGGCAGCAGGGTCTTCCTATATATACCAAGTATACGCTAGAAGTAAGGTATCCGCTTACTGTAGGTCAGTCATCTACTATCTACGCTCAGACTTTCTTAGAGGCAGGTAATGCCTATGCTAGCTTTAAGGAGTTTGATCCATTCAATGTGCGTAGAGCAGGTGGTGTAGGTGTTCGATTATTCCTACCTATGTTTGGTTTGCTTGGTGTAGACTATGCGTGGGCTATGGACCCTGGATTTACAGATCAGAAAGGACAGTTTCACTTCTTTATCGGACAACAGTTCTAGATTTTTTTTGCCTTTGGCAAATATGTATGCCCTAATTTTTGTTTAACTACCATCAAATGAGAATTTACCTAATCTTCTTTGCGAGTATATACCTTGTTTTTTGTAGATGTCAGACAGCACAGGCGCAGAGCGATACGATCTACTATAATAAGATAGCTACTGTAGGCATAGGAGAAAATATAGAAATAGAGACTAGATCTCGGGTAACTGGGGCTATGGATACACATTATCTTCGCAATGGTCCATGGCAGTTTTTAGACTCAAATGACAATGTGCTTGTAGAAACTAATTTCGTCGCTAGCAAGAGAAAGCGTATATCCAAAAGAGATGGGTTGCAACTCTTCAGAGAGCCGGTAACTGGAGATACACTCCTGATGCAAGAGTACAAAAAAGGTATGCTTGTAAACCAGTTAGGACTCAAGAGCGCAATACTTGTCATCGAGAATACCGTTTATCACATTTACAAAGACTTTGGTTCATATACTATAGCAGAGTATCGATTTAAATACTCCGGGAGTGCTGATTTCACGTCTATATGGAAATCGAGTATAGAAGACCCGCGAGATATATTGAACGATACTAACTATCTAAGATTAGAGAAGGAGCGTGGAGATCCGTCACTTCTTCAGCCGGCTAGCTATAGCACCAAAGCAGAGTATAATTACGTCAGTAATCCGGAATTTGAGAGACACCCGTCTGCATACTTTTCTATTATGTCGTTTACAGACCAAGTTTCAGACTGGAGTATAGCATCTATATCTCCCGACTTTTACCTATCTAAAATGGGTGCTTTGAGCGGCAATAGCTTTTTAGGTATTCGTGTATTTAGCCTGAAAAAAGATATCGAGTACGTACAAAACAAGCTCCGAAAACCATTGGTTAAAGACTCCACGTATTGTTTTAGTGCCTATCTAAAACTATCGCCTGGAAGTATGTATGCTACCAATGCATTTGGCTTCTTGCTATCTAACGTAGAACAAAAAATAGATACAGATAAGCTACTGAGTATACAGCCGAGCAAGAGTCTAAATACGCAAATACTCAATTACAAGAGCCGCTGGATGAAAGTGCAGTGTACCTATACCGCTACTGGTGGCGAGCAATATCTTACCTTAGGTAGTTTTCGAAATCATAAAGATTTAGAACTCATAAATGTGCCGGGGAATGCACCTGAGAGCTACTATTACTTGGAAGACGTAAGTCTAGTTCCTATAGCAAATGAAGCACAATGTGCGTGTAACTTTTCAGATCACCGAATCCAAGAACAGTCAAATGATACTGTACCTCCTATGGAGGATGAGGTGAGTAGTTTTGATTCGTTAAGAGTGGGTGATACGATGGTCTTAGATAATATTCATTTTAATAACGATGAGTCTGATCTTCTGGCTGAGTCTTATGAAATGCTAGCAGATCTACTGCTGTTTATGCATAAGTACAAGACTGCACGCATACAGATAGATGGTCATACGAGCAGTGTAGGGGAATATTTACATAACTTAGTGTTGAGCAGAAAAAGGGCAGCTGCGGTTCAGAGATTTTTAACGAATAATGGTGTTTCTGAAGATAGAATCGAAACCAATGGCTATGGACCAGAGTACCCGATAGCATCCAATGATACTGAGGCTGGGCAAAAAGAAAATAGAAGAGTAGAGTTTAAACTACTAGCACTTTAGTCTAGTTGACTATCGTAATAGCTTATTAGAATTTTGGCAGTTTTTTGATTTGTGGCCAAGGGTATATTGTGCACATCGCATAGTCGCATTAACATAGAAATGTCTACATCATGCGGGTGTTTGTCCAGAGGATCTCTGAAAAATATGATAGCATCCATTTTGCCTCGAGTGACGAGAGCTCCTATTTCTGCATCGCCTCCCATTGGTCCGCTTGATACACGTTGTATTTTATCTATACCTGCGTCCAATAGCATTTTTCCCGTAGTGCCGGTAGCTACTAACTCTATCTCTGGTCTATTAAAAAAGCGGAGTCTTTTCATGACGAAAGATACCATGTCAGCTTTTTTACCATCATGTGCTATGAGTGCTAGTTTCATAATGCTGTTATGAAGAGATAAAGCTCTGTAAGTATTCTGTTTTCAAGAGTGGACATATTTTGTACCGCTCATCTTTAGTATCCTGGTAAAGTGCTTCTAGCGTCTCATAGACGTGATCCAGGCCTATCTCTCTACTCCATTCGAAAGGTCCCTTTGGGTAGGCGGTGCCAAGTTTCATTCCTAAATCTATATCCTCTCTACTAGCAGTGCCTTCCTGTACGGTGTAGTATGCCTCATTTATGATCATACACACAATACGTGGCGTGACTAGTCCTACTCTGCTTGTTACAAATCGGGTTTCTAAACCCAGTTCATTTAGCTTTTCAGTAGCTACTACCTGATCTATTTCGTGTGTAGCACAGCATTCTAGCAGCGGTCTATCAATGAATGTAGGTAGGGCATTCATACCAATGATAGTACACGTAGGTCTAGCTCCTAGTTCGGCGTACAATTCTTCTAACTGTACCTTCACGCTACCTACTATGACTAGTTTACGTTCTAGTTCAGCATAATGCTGTATTTGTTCAGGACTGTCATCAAAATCTAAATCAAATATGATATCATAACTATCTAATTCGTTAATTTTGAGCGGAACTATAGGGTAAGCTTTCAGGAGAGATTGTAACTCTTCCAATTGATTTGGTTGTCCTTTGGCTGCTATTATCATGCGTAGCAAAGGTATGATAATAGGATAATCGTAATAAAAACAATTAAGAAAATGAATAAAAAGATAATAAGTACTGCAACAGCTCCTGCTGCCATAGGCCCATATAGTCAAGCGATATTGGCTGGAGATACTCTATACTGCAGTGGACAGATAGCCCTAGACCCTGTGTCTGGAGAGCTTGTCATAGATAGCATAGCATCGGAGACAGAGCAAGTTATGAAAAATATAGTGGCAGTACTTACAGCGGCTGAAATGTCGCTAGACAATGTAGTGAAGTGCTCCATTTTTATGAGTAGTATGGGTCACTATGCAGCTATCAATGAAGTGTACGCTCGCTTTTTTACTAAAAACCCTCCCGCTCGCGAGGCAGTAGCGGTAAAGACACTTCCTAAGGAGGTGAATGTAGAGATAAGTGTAATAGCAGTCAGGTAATTCTAGTGCACGAAA
>DNHN01000065.1 GCA_003485825.1 Bacteroidota bacterium
TTATCCTTTCTGGGAAGGATGTCACATAGACTACTCTTTCTTATATATGAAGCAGATGTATTTCCAGGCAAGAGATGCTGGTAAAGGTAAAAAAGTAATTATCACCGAAACAGTATGGCCAAGTGAAGGAGGAGCATTCGAAGGATCAGAAACTTCCAATGCCAATTTTCAAAAATACTTTATCACTGCACAACGATGGTCCGCTGAAGAGGATATAGAAATGTTCTATTTCTCCTCCTTCGATGAATCATGGAAAGTAGGTGCAGAAGGAGATGTAGGAGCGTATTGGGGCATTTGGGACAAACACGAAAACCTCAAATTTTAACAACTATCTAAGTACAAGAAAGTGCAAAAATCTGAAAATCAAATATTTAACTATGGACGAGCAATCTGCTATTCTGGTTTTAGGGATGGGCAACAACCCGGTTTCCTCTCTCCCACCTATGAACAGGTCAAAGAGGATTTATTTATTCTAAAAGATCACTGGCAGTATCTTAGGCTGTATGACTGTGACCCACACAGCGATACGGTACTTGAGGTTATTCAAAAAGAAGGTCTTGACTTTAAGGTAATGCTGGGTGCTTATATCGTAGCTGAAAAAAACAATTCGGGATGCCCTTGGGGCGGTAATAATTATACCGAAAAGGAACTCCTCACTAATGCAATAAAAAATAAAAAGCAAATTGAAAAACTCATCAAATTAGCTAATAAATATCCTGACATTATAAATGCACTATCCGCTGGAAATGAGGCTTGCGTGGACTGGACTGATCATTTTGTGCCTGTGGAAAAGGTAATCGAATATTTGAGGCTAATAAAAGCAGGCGCTAAGCAACCTGTCACTTTCTGTGAAAACTACCTCCCCTGGGTAGGTAATCTGAGACCATTGGCGAAAGAGGTAGACTTTATATCTATACACACGTATCCTGTCTGGGAATACAAGCACATCCATGAAGCCATAGAATACACCAAAGACAACTACAACCTAGTGGCCAATGCATATCCAGACACGCCCGTAGTAATAACAGAAGCAGGCTGGGCAACTAACTCAAACGGTAGAGGTATCGAAAGTCATAATGTAAGTGAAAGGCTTCAGCGAATTTATTATAATGACCTAATGGAGTGGACAGATCGAGAAGAGATAATTACCTATGTCTTCGAAGCTTTTGATGAGTCTTGGAAAGGATCTCCACACCCTTTAGAACCGGAAAAGCATTGGGGACTTTTTAAAATGGATAGAACACCAAAGCAGGTGGTACGAAACTTAACAAACCGTACAGTAAAGAGTTAAAAATACTAACCTAAACGACTACAAATGCTATTCATTAAAGGACTATTCAGGGAAGCTAAATATTTTAATTTAGGTTAAAGCACTTCACTCCAAAGCCCTAAAAGCCTCGCCACTCACACCATTTTCCTCTAATAATGCAGGTACTAGTGCGCCTGGTAATACTGCTTCCACTGGATTAGGTGCATCTTGACTGCCCATATCTGTACGCAACCACCCTGGATCTAATGCATTTATTTTGACATTGGTATTGGCGTACTTTGACGCCAAGTCTTCTGTGAGTTTTATCACTGCCCACTTTGATGCTCCGTAGGGTGCTAGCTCAGGCGTTTCATTTATTCCTGAAATTAAATTCACTACTCTACCAAACCCTCTTTCTGCCATGGCAGGTACAAAAGCTCCACAGATAGTATATAAAGAAAATACATTCGTCTTCATACTCGTCATCCAACTCTCCCAACTGTGGTTCCAGATATCTTGCTGGTACGGTACCATCATGCCCGCATTATTATAGATAATATCAATATCTACCTTCAAGGCCTTCACTTGATCAATTACCTGTTTAACGGGGTTTTCCTGAGACAACTCACCATAAACAGAATACACAAGTACATCGTACTCCTTTAAAAGTGCTTTAGTATTGGCGCATCCATTTTTAGTCCGACTATGCAGTATTACATTACACCCCTTACTTGCCAATCCGATGGCTATCTGCTGCCCTACCCCTCTGCTCGAGCCTGTCACTAGTGCATTTCTACCTGTAATATTTATCATAAATTTCCTTTGCTGTAGTTTTCTTTACATCCATCCCAATGATCCTAGCCCTTGACTGTGATATCAAATGCGAATCCTTCCTTGCGTAGCTCTTTGTACCTCTTCTCATCAAAGCTAAATAGCTTTGCTGGTCTATGAGACACATTTTCTTGTACCTCATCCAATTGCACCAGTAAGTCCATACTTAGGATTTTTTTTCGGAAATTTGGCTTATCAAATTTTACTCCTAATAATGCCTCATATAGTGCGTGCAGCTCTAGCAATGTAAACTTATTGGGCAATAATTCAAAACCAACGGGTCTGTAGCGCACCCTTCTTTGTAAGGTACGTACTCCCTTATCTAAGATTCTTTCGTGATCAAATGCTAACTCAGGTAAATCATCAATATCAAACCACTTGGTCTGTCTAGCCCATGAAGAAGCTACAGGTTGATAATTATCACTCTTTACCAAAGAATAGTACCCCACTGTAACCACTCTACCTGCTGGATGCCTATTTACACTCCCAAACGTAAAGAACTGTTCCATAAAAATATTCTTAAGTCCAGTAAGCTTAGTAAGAATCTTACTCGCTGAAATTCGTAAATCCTCATCTGTACTTACTAGGTCACCGGGAAGGGCCCAACTACCCTTGTATGGTTCAGCATTTCGCTCTATTAAAAGCACTCTCACACGCTCTTCATGATATCCGAAGACCACACAGTCTACAGATAAACCAAATTTAAAAAACTCTTGAAAAGGGACATTGTTCTCTGATAAAAAAAATTTATTGCTATCGATCATCTTAAGGTATTCAACGTTTGCAATCAAAAATAAGTAAATTTTTACTTATAGTATTTTTTACTCTAAGTTTTTTTTCCGTAATTTGATACCACAAAACAAATAAATACAAATGAAAAAAATCTTTACTTTAATTTTATCAGCGATCTCCATTTTGAGTTTCGCACAAGCTCCTACAACATCAGCAACTACTCCAACGGAGGCTGACGCGGGAGTAATCTCAGTTTTTAGCGACTCTTATACAGATGTAACTGGGACCAACTTTAATCCAGGTTGGGGACAATCTACCGTTTACTCGGCATTTGATTTGTCAGGTGACAACATGCTTAAATATGCTGGTCTAAATTACCAAGGAATTGAATTTGGATCTACTATTAATGCCGCTTCAAAGGGAACATTACACATGGACATCTTTTCTGAAGAGACTGTAGACCTTGCAATCTTCTGTATTAGTAGTACTTCTGGAGAAAAAAGCGTTTCTAAATCTTTAACTGCTGGTCAATGGACCTCAGTAGATATAGAATTAAGTGAATACATCTCTCAAGGTTTGTCTGTTTCTGATTTAGTTCAATTCAAATTTGACGAAGTAGCAAGAACGATAGCACCTACTATCTATATTGATAACATATACTTCTACGGCACTGCTGCGGCTACTGAGCCACTTATAGCGGCTATTGCTCCAACGCACCCTGCAGCTAACGTAACTTCTATCTACAGCCAGTCATACACAGACCCAGCTGCAGCTAACTACTTCCCAGGATGGGGACAAGCTACTCAGTATGCTGATTTCGTAATTGGAAAAGATACTATGATTCAGTATAGTAACTTAAACTACCAAGGTATTGTATTTGAAGAAACTATAGATCTTTCTGCTAGAGAGTATATGCATATGGATGTTTGGACATCTAGCGTAGATAGTCTACTTGTATTTCCAATTAGTGTCGGTAGCGGAGAAAAAAGTGTAAAAGCAGGCCTATCTCAAAGTAGCTGGACTAGTATAGATGTACCACTATCAGCATTTACAGATCAGGGCCTTGACATGAGTGATATATTCCAAATCAAACTAGAAGATCCAGATGGGAAAAATGGTACTATTTTCGTAGATAACATATACTTCTACGCTATACCTGTACCCAAGATGGCCGCAGCTACTCCTACTCAAAAGGTAGAAGATGTAATATCAATATATAGTCAAGCATATACAAACCCAGCTGCAGTAAACTACTACCCAGGATGGGGACAGTCTACTCAGCTAAGTATTTTTGAAATAGGTACAGATTCTATGTTAGCCTATTCTAAGTTAAACTACCAAGGAATCGAATTTGGTGAAACTATAGATGCTTCTGGTATGGATACCTTACACATAGATGTATGGTCTACGAGTGTTTCTAATCTATTGATATTTCCTATCAGTGAGGGATCTGGTGAGAAGTCTGTAACTAAAGCTCTTGAGGTAAATACGTGGAATAGTTTCGATATTTCATTAACAGATTTTACTTCTCAAAATCTCACAGTAAATGATTTAATTCAATTCAAATTTGAAGACCCAGATGGAAACAGCGGGACTATCTACTTGGATAATATTTATTTCTACAAGAAAGGTATCAATAGTGTACGACCTATTTCTTTCAATACACTAAAGGTATATCCTAATCCTACGACGGGTAAATTGCATCTTGACATAGATGCAGCTAGCTCCACTATCTCAAGTTATTCATTACT
>DNHN01000192.1 GCA_003485825.1 Bacteroidota bacterium
CCTCACCATCTAAGATAGCATCATCTATCAGTTTTGTTATGCTTTGGCTAGCAACGGATTTCCCACTGCCACTTTCGCCTATTAGACCCAGTATCTGCCCTTGATGAATACAAAAGGCTATCTCTTTCACTGCATCGAAAGTCTCGTTCTTATTTAATGTAAACCTTACGCTAAAGTTATGTACGTCGAGTATTTTCAATAATTATCGTAATCTATCCATTGAGCGAATGAGTCGCTCATCTTTTTTGATACCGCGAACGGCCAAAAAATTAAAAAAGAGCAAGGAAATAGGCAATAGTGCAAAAAAAGTAAACGATTGACTACCTGATCCTTCGAAGTAGTTGATACGCAAACTATACATATACATCATTATTATAACCCCCAATATGAGCAGGTAATTTACTGAAGCAAGTAGTAGCTGTATTTTGCGGTTTTTATATAACACTAACCCTGCAAGTCCTAAGCATGCTACGGCTAATATAAATGAGAGTAAATATGTGTTTGCTTCTGAAGAACTGCCTTCTTCGGCTGTTAGTTTAGTCTCATCATACTCTACAGATACCTGTTGGGTCGTTGTTTCATTCTGACCTTCGAAATAGGCCGTATCAGAAAATGCAAGCATAATACTGATAGCTACTATAGCTAGAAAGAATAGTGTTTGTGGTCGTTGTATCATTATGTACAAAAGTAAACCTTTAGTGACTTTTTGTGTTTTACCTTTGACCAATTAATCAGCGAGTGCCCACAATTTGACACACCAAAAAAAAGATAAGAAAGCCGTCGTCATCGGAGCGGGAATGGCAGGTCTCTCATCGGCTATTCGGTTGGCGAGTAGAGGGGTACGGGTAACTGTATACGACCAGCAAGGTACTTACGGTGGCAAAATGGGTGTGTGGGAGCAAGATGGATATAGATACGATACGGGACCATCGCTGTTTACTATGCCTCAGTATGTCAATGAACTGCTTTCTATAGATGGTAAGTCTGATGTAGATTTCAAGTATATGGAGCTGCAATCGATATGCAATTATTTTTGGGAAGATGGCACGCGAATGAAAGCTACCAAAGATATTGAGCAACTGAAAGAGGAGTTTTTAAAGCAGTTAGGTGAACCAAATGAGAATATTGAGGATTTTCTAACGGATAGCAAGACTAAATTTGAAATAACCAATCATGTCTTCTTAGAGAAATCACTCCATAAACTGAGGACATACTTAAGCTGGGGAACGCTCAAAAGTTTTTTTAGTCTGTCTAAAGTCGAGGTATTTAAAAATATGAATGCCCGAAATGAACAGCGATTTAAGAATCCTAAAACTGTTCAGTTTTTCAATAGGTATGCTACGTACAATGGATCTAACCCATACGAAGCGCCTGCTACACTCAATGTTATTCCTCATTATGAATTTGGATTTGGGGCATTCTTTCCAGAAAAGGGGATACGTTCCATAGCCGATGCATTGTATCAAAAAGCATGTCTCCTTGGAGTAGAATTTGAATTTGATACACGCATTTCCAAAGTTGCTAAAGTGGGAAAAGGGTACACGGTAAATGAAGGAGAAGTAGTCGATATAGTAGTTTGCAATATGGACGTGGCATCCGCTGCCAAGGGACCTCTAAAGGATTTTATATCTAGCAAGCGCAAGAATTACGAGCCATCTGGCTCTGCGCTTATTTTTTACTGGGGAATAGATCGGGAATTTCCTGAGCTTGATTTGCACAATATTTTCTTCTCTGACGATTATAAGAAAGAGTTTGAAAATATTTTTTACCGTAAAAAGATAGACGATGATCCTACAGTGTATGTTCACATTAGCAGTAAGTTCAAGAAAGACGACGCTCCTGAAGGTTGTGAGAATTGGTTTGTGATGGTGAATGCTCCGTATGCGGATGGTCAAGATTGGGAGAATATGATTCGCGAGGCACGACAGCATATTATAACCAAGATTAATCGAATACTCGAAGTAGATATTACGAAACATATAAGAGTGGAACATCAGCTCACTCCAGAGCTTATTCAGCGTAATACTGGGAGCTACAAAGGTGCCCTATATGGCTCTAGCTCTAACAATAGAATGGCAGCATTCCTTCGTCAGCCAAATTTTAGTAGTGACCACAAAGGACTATACTTCTGTGGAGGAAGTGTACATCCTGGCGGTGGAATACCTTTATGTTTGCTCTCTGGTAAAATAACAACAGATATAATAGCACGTGATTTCAACCTTTATTAAAAAGAATTTTTTTACACTACTACTGGTGCCTTATGCCGTAGGTACCATAGGCATACTTTTGCCTGTGACTAGGGATTTCTTCCTTGGACTTACGCCCATAATGTTGATATTCAGTTTTTTACTGGTGTTGGTTGAAGAAGGTAAATGGACCAAATTCAATAGTTTATCACTGCTGTTTATTTTTATAGGCGGTTTTTTTGTAGAGTATGTTGGTGTAAACTATGGTTATCTCTTCGGAGATTATGAGTACGGTAGCACGCTTGGACCCAAGTGGGAAGGTGTCCCATTTACCATTGCTATGAACTGGGCAATGCTGTGCATAGCGTCCCGTAGTTTAGTAAACCTAGTAACACACCATAAATTAGTTTCAGCCATTTTAGCTGCAGCTGTAGTTACGGCGTATGATTACTTACTTGAGCCCGTAGCTATTAAGTTTAGCTGGTGGTGGTGGGATGGAGGCACTATCCCCATTTTTAACTACATCTGTTGGTTTGGCTTTTCGCTGCTCTTTCAACTGTGCTTTAGAAAAGTTCCGGTGACCGCAGGACGCAGCTTTTGGATGATATTTGTGCACGCCATTTTCTATTGGATTTTGTTGTTAATGTAAGATGAATATTTTTGGATTATTAATAGTACTGGTTTCCTATGCGAGTATGTCAAATATACGAGCAATATATAAAGGACAAGATGAGGATAAAGTCTTAACCGCACTGGAAGCGCTAGAGAAAAAAAAGAGTCTGACTGCGGATGAGCAATGCTATAAAGCCGTATTCCTGTGTATGAAGGCCGATTATCTTACGTGGCCTAGCGATAAGTTAGCCGCTTTTAAAAAGGGGTATAAAGACCTCAATACGGTTATTCGTAATCATCCTAACAATGCAGAATACAAGTACCACAGGTACATGATAGAGAAATTTACTCCTTCTTGGCTTATAGACGTAAATCACATGGCAGCAGATAAGGCGTTTGTGAAGGCTAATTTAGCCAAGAGTCACCCGATGTACTCCTTCATTACGAAAACTATAGATAAGTAACTATTTTTGCTCACAAATGAAACGAGCATACGTAGTAGATGCTGCCCGTACGGCAGTAGGTAAATTTGGAGGTACATTGTCCTCTGTGCGTCCTGATGATTTAGGGGCAGAAGTAATCAAAGCTTTAATAAAACGTAATCCTTCGATTGATGTCAATGAGATAGAAGATGTCATCTTTGGAGCGGCAAATCAGGCCGGTGAAGACAATAGAAATGTAGCTCGTATGAGTTTACTAATGGCAGGATTACCAGTGACAGTGCCAGGGCTTACTATCAATAGACTTTGTGCAAGTAGTCTGCAAGCAGTAGCTGATGCATCAAAGAATATAGCGGTGGGATATGGAGATATCTTTATCGCAGGTGGAGTAGAAAGCATGACACGTGCTCCTTTTGTAATGCCAAAGGCCGAGTCTGCATATAGTAGAAGTAATACGGTATACGATACGTCTATTGGTTGGAGATTTATAAACCCAAAATTATCCGAGATGTATTTCCCATTTCCGATGGGTGAGACCGCAGAAAATCTGGTAGAGAAGTACGGAATTACACGTGAAGAGCAAGATGTCTTCGCTCATAACACACAGCAGAAATATCAGAATGCGTTAGACTTGGGTAAATTCAAGG
>DNHN01000303.1 GCA_003485825.1 Bacteroidota bacterium
CAATCAAAAACTTCTTCAAAAGCTCAGCCCGCAGCAAATACAGTTTATTAAACTGCTGCAGCTCAATACACTCAATTTTGAGGAAAGGGTGGAGGAAGAACTACTAGAAAATCCAGCTTTGGAAAGTGGCAAGGATGAAGAGGAAGAAGTAGAGCATACATTTGATGAAGCAGACGACTTTGATTATGAAAATACCAAAGAAGAGTTTGATGTCAGCGATTACATGAATGATGATGACGGCGGAGTTCACTTAAGTGGTGACTACGACGGTGGGGATGAGGAAAAGGAGTTTATGCCAGTGGTATACTACATTTCCTTTAGAGAACGACTTATGGAACAGGTGACAAGCGCACTGAAGACTGCAGAAGACGAACTGTTGGCCGATCAAATAATAGGCACACTGGATGATGATGGATATCTGAGAAGACCACTTACCGCTATTAAAAATGATCTGCTTTTTACTCAAAATATACGAGCGACAGAAGAAGATTTACAGCGAATACTAGGTTACATACAGCAGCTTGATCCAGCAGGAGTAGGAGCAAGAGATTTGAAAGAATGCTTACTACTTCAGATAAAACGAAAGCAAGAGGTTGGGAATAATCCTGTATACAAGCTCGCCTACCAGATACTGGATGAGATGATGGAAGACTTCTCTAAAAAGCACTATGCACGTATCCTTAAAAAGTTTGATGTATCCGAGGATTACTTACGCGAGACATTAGAGTTTATATCTAAGTTGAATCCTAAGCCTGCCCAATCTGGGTCAGAAGGAGCTCAAAGCAAAGATTTTATAATCCCAGATTTTATAGTCAAAGAAAGTTACGGTGAATTGGTGGTTTCACTAAATCAGAAAAATGCTCCAGAGTTACGGGTGAGTAATTCTTACAATGAAACGCTGAAAAGCTATGATGCGAGTAAACAAAAAACAAAATCTCAAAAGGATGCCGTACAGTACATTAAGCAAAAACTAGATGGGGCCAAGTGGTTTATAGATTCCGTAAAGCAACGGCAGAGTACACTTTTGACCACTATGCGAAAGATAATGGAATTCCAGAAAGAGTTTTTTATTTCTGGAGACTTGTCTGACCTTAGACCTATGATTCTCAAAGATATAGCCGAAGCCATTGAGATGGATATTTCTACTATTAGTAGGGTAGCTAGCAGCAAGTACGTGGAAACTGATTTCGGCATATTTTTACTTAAAGACTTCTTCACAGAAGGAATAACTACAGATAGTGGAGAGGAAGTAAGTAACCGTGAGGTGAAGAATATCTTGCAGCAAGCTATAGACGATGAGAACAAGAAAAAGCCACTGACCGATGAAGCTTTAAAACTAATACTTCAAGAAAAGGGGTATCAAATAGCGAGACGGACAGTAGCTAAATATAGAGAACAACTTAATCAGCCTGTGGCCCGACTCCG
The DNA here is from genome assembly GCA_003485825.1 of Bacteroidota bacterium. GTDB lineage: Bacteria > Bacteroidota > Bacteroidia > NS11-12g > UBA9320 > UBA9320. The sequence goes on from DNHN01000303.1 coordinate 1,426, forward strand.
TAAAGAGCTATAAATGAAATTACTATTAAAAATAGGAGCCATCGCTTCTCACCCCGTATTCTTGCCTGTTTTTAGTCTATTGGTGTATGCACCGTTAGTAGCAAAGTATGGTCAAGATGCACTGATATTATCCCTAATTTGGATACTATTTGTCTATTTGTTTCTTCCGTTAATATTTTTAAAATATATACGTAAGATACACCTTGCTGAGCCTAACCTAGAGGAGCGTAGAAGTATCTTTAAGGCATATGCTTTGATTAATTTTGGATTTGCGGTGGTGAGTATATTTCTCATGTCAGAGTATGTCAGTTTCTTTGTATCTGCAGGATTTTTACACGTACTTATGCTTCTGCTTGCCTTTGTAGAGCTCAAGGCTAGTTGGCATACAGCTGTGTGGGCATTTATACTCTCAGCGAGTCTTATGGTGATGTATAATTATCAGTTGGTAGGCTTGTTTCAGACATCCTGGCTAGTTCTAGGGATACTCGTAGCAGTGGCGTTCATCCGATGGAAAGCTAAGGCTCATACTCCTTTTGAGCTCGGTATGGGAATAGCGGCAGGACTTTTGGCTGCACTTCCCATTCTCTTTTTTTAACCAAATTACCAATACTATATTTATGACATTCAATACGATTACTTACACCACAGATCAAGGGATAACGAACATTACACTCAATAGACCAGACAGGTATAATGCCTTTAATGAGGAGATGCGGTCAGAGTTGCTAGCAGCTATGGAAGCTGCAGAGGCCGATACGGGATGCAGAGTAATTGTTCTCAGCGGATCAGGTAAGGCGTTTTCTTCTGGTCAGGACCTGAAAGATATTGAAGGAAAGAAAATTAACTTCTCAGACTTTCTCAAAAAAGGCTACAATCCTGTGATTCGAAACATGCGTAATATGCCCAAACCGATTATTTGTAAGCTCAATGGTGTGGCTGCAGGAGCAGGTTGCTCATTGGCTTTAGCATGTGATTACATCATTGCTCATGATCAGGCTAGCTTGGTGGAAGTCTTCGTAGGAATAGGTCTAGTGTTAGACTCCGGATCTTCTTATTTTTTACCTCGATTAGTAGGTAGTGCACGTGCCTTCGAACTGGCCACTATGGGTAGTAAAGTAAGTGCTACTAAAGCTGCTGAGTGGGGGATGATAAACGCAGTAGTAAGTGTAGATGAACTCGAAGAAGAGACAAATAAAGTTGCTCAATATTATGCTAATGCTCCGACGTTAGCTGTAGGCATGATGAAGAAAATGCTGAATGATTCTATGAGCAGTTCGCTGGAAGAAGTATTAGAGTATGAGGCCCATTATCAACAACTGGCCGGCGATTCTACGGATTATACTGAGGGTGTAGCAGCATTCATAGAAAAACGTAAACCAAAGTTTACCGGAAGTTAAGTTTTACCTAATCCTTACATTGTCGTGTGTTCTATTTTATTATCTTGCGAGAGTATTTAGTGCATATGAAAAGATTTTTACATCTGTTAAGCTTTGCTTTTGTTCTGGGTTTTACTCACCAAGCAGGTGCTCAAGAAATTTGCGGTTATCAAGCATACGTAGATTATCTGGATTCTTTAAATTCGGGAATTAAAAAAAACATAGAGACCACATTCTTTGAGGCGGTAAAAAAAAGCCATATTAAAAACAAGAATACACAAGATACTATTTACACGGTAAATGTAGTGTTTCACGTGGTCTATAATAATGAGACTCAAAATGTAAATGATTCATTTATCTACTCCCAGCTTAAGGTTCTTAATGATGCGTTCAGAAGAACTAACCCCGATACAGTCAATACACGTGATATTTTTAGACCAGTGGCTGCAGACGCAAGAATAGAATTTGTTTTACCTACAGTAGACCCGGATGGAAATCCTAGTACTGGGATAGTCAGAACTCAGACAAGTTATTTAACTTTCGGCAGCAGCCCCGCAAATCTTTCTCGATCCGACTTGGTAAAAAGTAGACAGGTAGGTAGTGCTCCGTGGGATACAGAGAAATATATGAATGTATGGATATGCGATTTATCTGTCAACGGTTTCGATGGATTGTTAGGTTATGCATATCCACCTACAGGTGCTAGTAACTGGACAGGGAGTAACTCATTTTCTACCTCAGAAAAGCAAGGTGTGGTAGTTCATTATAAGGTTATAGGAGAGAATAATCCTGAGTCACTTGCTACAGGAAGTAAAACGCTAGTACACGAAGTGGGTCACTACCTCGGTCTTCGTCATATTTGGGGAGACGGAGGATGTGGAGTAGACGACTTTATGGATGACACTCCACTGGCCAGGAGGGCGAGCAGGGGGTGTTCCATTGGAGTCAATACCTGCACAGAAATACTAGGAGCTCAGTTTCCTGATATGTTAGAAAACTATATGGACTACTCTAGCGATGAGTGTCAAAATCTGTTTACCCGTGACCAAGTAGCACAAATGCGCATTAATTTGACAACATTTAGGTCGGGGATTTACAGTGTTAAAGAAGTTAATTCAGGCCCATCAATATTGCCTGAATTGATTTCATTTGAAGAAAGCAAACTCTATCCCAATCCTGCACTAAATGAGTTGAATATATATATTAAAGATGCAGATGTGACTGGTGATTATTCACTAATTCTGTATACATTGCTTGGGCAAGAGTGTAAGGAAATTCAGCTCGAGGCGAAGGATTATCAAGTAGTGAATGGATTCTCAGAACTGCGTGGGATGTATCTATACAAGGTGAAAAAGAATGAAAAGACTGCTTTAGAGGGTAAAATCATCTTTGGTATGTAGTCATTTTTGTACCCCAGCCAGTTAAAATTATCGGGCACTATTCGAGGTGCTCAAAAAGCGTTTCCACGTTGGGATTTAAGATGCTTTTGGGTTATCTTTGCGATTCTTATGGCAGAACAAGTATTCGACTTAGATTTAATCAAAACAACCTACGCTAATTTAGATGCGAAGGTGAAAGCAGCAAGAGAAGTAGTAGGTAAACCACTTACACTTTCAGAAAAAATATTATACAGTCATCTTTGGGATGGGAATGCAAATACGGTTTTTACCCGAGGTAAAGATTACGTAGATTTTGCCCCAGATAGAATAGCATGTCAGGATGCCACTGCTCAGATGGCCCTTCTTCAATTTATGCAAGCGGGTAAGCCTCAAGTAGCAGTGCCTACCACCGTGCATTGTGATCACTTGATACAAGCTAAAATTGGAGCAGATGAAGATTTGCAAAATGCCATAAATACATCAAATGAAGTATTTAATTTTTTAGAGTCTGTTTCTAATAAGTATGGTATCGGTTTTTGGAAACCAGGAGCAGGTATTATACACCAAGTGGTATTAGAAAACTATGCCTTCCCTGGAGGAATGATGATAGGTACGGACTCTCATACTGTGAATGCAGGTGGACTGGGAATGGTAGCCATAGGTGTAGGAGGCGCAGATGCAGTAGATGTGATGGCGGGTATGCCTTGGGAACTTAAATTTCCCAAATTAATCGGGGTAAAGCTTACTGGGAAACTAAGCGGATGGACTGCTCCAAAAGATGTGATACTAAAAGTGGCTGGTATACTTACTGTAAAAGGTGGTACTGGTGCTATTGTAGAATACTTCGGCGAAGGTGCTAAGTCAATGAGCTGTACCGGAAAAGGAACGATCTGTAATATGGGTGCAGAGATAGGAGCCACCACTTCAACTTTCGGATACGACGAGAGTATGGAGCGTTATTTAATAGCTACAGGTAGAGCTGAAGTTGCTGATTTGGCAAATGAAGTGGCACCACATCTTACTGGTGATGATGAAGTGTATGCTAATCCTGAGCAATACTTTGATCAAGTTATAGAGATAAACTTAAGCGAGCTTAAGCCAATGATGAACGGACCTTTCACACCAGACTTAGATACTGTAGTGGGAGAGATGAAAGAGAAAGCAGAAGAGAATGGGTGGCCATTGGACGTAGAGTGGGGATTGATAGGCTCATGTACGAATTCTTCTTACGAAGATTTGAGTAGAGCAGCTTCTATAGCTAAGCAAGCCGTTGACAAAGGAATAAAAATGAAATCTCAGTTGGGTATTAATCCTGGTTCTGAGACGGTTAGATTTACCGCAGAGAGAGATGGCCTTTTAGGAATATTCGAAGAATTGGATGCTACCATATTTACCAATGCATGTGGTCCGTGTATAGGCCAGTGGGCTAGATACAGTGACCCTAAAAACGCGCCAAAGAATAGTATCATTCACTCGTTCAACAGAAACTTTAGTAAACGTGCAGACGGTAACCCAAATACGCATGCCTTTGTAGCATCGCCAGAGATAGTAGCTGCTATAGCACTATCCGGAAGATTGGATTTTGATCCAGCTACAGATACGCTTATCAATGATAAGGGCGAAGAAGTAATGCTAGATGAGCCTACAGGATTTGAACTCCCTCCATTGGGTTTTGGTGTAGAAGATAACGGATACCTAGCTCCTACAGAAGATGGTAGTAGTGTGGAAGTATTAGTAAGTCCAGATTCTAAAAGACTTCAGCTATTGACTCCGTTTACTCCAAATACAGGAGGTGATTTAAAAGGACTTAAACTACTGATCAAAGCAAAAGGGAAATGTACCACAGACCATATTTCTATGGCAGGACCT
>DNHN01000048.1 GCA_003485825.1 Bacteroidota bacterium
AATATGATGCCATACAATGGTCTACTAACGAGGAGCATTTTCAAGCATGGTGCGAGGGAAAAACCGGGTATGGTATGGTAGATGCAGGTATGCGCGAGCTCAATACTACAGGTTTTATGCACAACAGAGTTCGCATGGTTGTTTCTAGCTTTCTAACCAAGCACCTGCTTATCGACTGGCGATGGGGAGAAGCCTATTTTGCACGTAAACTATTGGATTTTGAATTAGCGAGTAACAATGGCGGCTGGCAGTGGGCTGCAGGTAGCGGAGTAGACGCAGCACCGTATTTTCGGATTTTTAATCCGTATACCCAAATAACAAAATTCGACAAGCAACATACGTATATCAAAAAATGGGTTCCTGAGTGGGGCACATCTGCATATCCAAAAGAGATAGTAGAGCACAAAGCAGCGCGAGAGTTATGCTTAGCTACTTATAAAGAAGCCTTGAATACGAATTAATTCTAGTTCAACCATAAAATATTTCAGCTCACACTACCATCGGCATTCTTTTTTCACTTCATTTGCTCAAATAAGAGTACGCTAAATATGGCATCCAATACATTGAACCCCAAAGGAAAATTCGGAACAGCACCCGTATTTCTCACAGCTATATCCACCATACTTGGAGCAATAATGTTTCTTCGGTTTGGTTTTTCAGTAGGTCAAGTGGGCGTTTATGGAACCTTAGGAATAGTGCTATTGGGTCACCTAGTCACTATACCTACGGCTATGGCCTTAGCGGAGATAGCTACGAATCAAAAAGTAGAAGGCGGCGGTGAATACTTCATCATTTCTCGTTCATTTGGGCTCACAATTGGAGCAGCCATCGGCATAGCTCTTTACTTGTCACAAGCCATTTCGGTCGCATTTTATTTAATCGCATTTACCGAAGCCTTCGAGCCTCTGCTACCCTATATCAATGAGCATTTACCCTTCGCTATCAATAAGATGGTGATAGGTATTATCTCTGTGCTACTACTCTCATGGCTTATGCTTACTAAGGGAGCTAGTAGCGGAATGACCTTGCTCTATATTGTGGTGGCTATATTAGCCGTATCTCTTGTCATGTTTTTCGCAGGAGGTCCTATAGAAGGATTTATCGCTCCAGACACTTTTCACTGGAATCAGAATAAAAATGACTTCTTTTACATTTTCGCTATTGTCTTTCCTGCTTTTACAGGTATGACTGCTGGTGTAGGACTCTCAGGAGACCTCAAGGACCCCAAGAAGTCTATTCCTTTTGGAACACTGGCGGCCACGCTCATTGGAATGGTTATCTATGTATTTATAGCCTTCAAACTAGGAAGCAGTGCAAATGCAGCTGACCTCGGCGATCTCAACAATCAACTGATAATGGCAGATATAGCTGTCTGGTGGCCTATCATACCTATCGGACTAGCAGCCGCTACAATATCATCGGCCCTCGGTAGTGTGATGGTAGCTCCTCGAACACTCAATGCTATCTCTCTTGATAGAATAGTGCCGATAACACGGCTAAACAGATGGCTTGGCAAAGTAAAACCTTCCAACAACGAGCCGGTGAATGCATCATTGGTAACGTGTGTGATTGCCTTCTTCTTTGTACTGATGGGCGATGTAAATGCTGTGGCAGAAGTCATCTCCATGTTTTTTATGGTGACCTACGGTTCTATTTGTCTCATCTCACTCTTTGAAAACTTCGCTTCTAATCCGGGATACAGACCTTCCTTTAAGAGTAAATGGTACATATCATTATTAGGTGCTGTGATGTGCATCGGTCTTATGTTTAAAATAAACACAGCCTATGCCATAGCTGCTATTATACTCATGACGCTCATTTACCTTGTGCTTAGTACGTACCAGAAAAAAGGAGATATGGCTGCGATATTCAGCGGTGTAATTTTTCAAATCAGTAGAAATCTTCAAGTCTTTCTTCAAAAAAGAAAAGCAACGTCTGATGATGCCTGGAGACCTTCTGTAGTCGCTATTTCCAAAGATTCGTTTGATCGTTTTGCTTCTTTTGACCTGCTGCGATGGATAAGTCACCGCATTGGTTTTGGCACCTACATCCATCACATTGATGGGTACCTCAGTACTGACAGCATAAAACAAGCGCAAGCTGACCAACAAAGACTTGTAAAAATGACTCAAATCTCTGACAGCTCTGTTTACGTGGATACGATGGTGAACCCCACCTACATGTCTAGTATATCTCAAGCGCTTCAATTACCGGGAATATCTGGTCAAGAGAACAACATGATTCTATTTGAGTTTAACAAGCATCAAGAAGAAGGGTGCAAGGAAATCGTAGATCATATAGGACTTGCAAAGGCTGTAGATTACGATATCTGTGTATTATCCAGCAGTGACAAAGACTTTGGGTTTAATAACGAAATTCATATTTGGATTACCAGTAGTGACTATCAAAATGCCAATCTCATGATATACATCGCTTATATCATCCTAGGGCATCCCGACTGGAGTAAAGGTGGACAGATTAAACTCTTTGCACTAACTCCGGAGAAAGAAGCAGCTGAACAACGAAAAGCAATGCAGGAGATGATAAGCACCGGTAGGCTCCCTATCTCTGCCAACAACATAGAAATCATCCCCAAGTCAGAAGGTGTCACGAGTAAAGAAGTTATCAATGAACGCTCTCGAGATGCGGACCTTACGATTGTAGGTTTCCGGTTCGAAAAAGTAAAACACGACGGATATCAGAACTTTTTAGGCTATGAGAGAATTGGCAACGTCTTATTCGTGAATGCTCAGAAAGAGAAGGAAATCGTATAACTTATGTTGCGGTAATGAACTGTTATAGCACTACCCTTTAGCCCAAAGATTGTACTTCAAAATACAGTACAAAGCTCTGACACCATCTTTCCATCCGATTTTCTTTCCATCCTCGTAGGTTCTCCCGTAGTACGAGATTCCTAGTTCATAGATTCTTATATTTGGTATACGTGAAATCTTAGCTGTTACCTCTGGCTCAAAACCAAAGCGGTTCTCTTTTAATTGCAATCCTTTTATAATTGGAGCTTTGAAGAGTTTATAGCACGTCTCCATATCCGTAAGGTTCAGATTAGTCATCGCATTACTAAGCAGCGTAAGCATCCCATTTCCTATACTGTGCCAAAAAAATAAAATTCTATGCGGCTTACCTCCCATAAATCTAGAGCCATACACCACATCAGCATGCCCATCTAATATAGGCTGAAGTAGCTCATTGTACTCAAAGGGGTCATATTCTAAATCCGCATCTTGTATAATAATCAGATCTCCTGACGCTTTTCCTATTCCTGTATGCAATGCAGCGCCTTTACCTTTGTTTACTTCGTGGTCATAAAGTGACATTTTTAAGTTAGGGTTATCGGCCTTGTATTGCTGTAAACGCTCCCAAGAATTATCACTGGACTTATCATTGACCATTACGATCTCCTTTTCCAATCCTCCTATCAACTCTACTTGCTGAATTTTGTCTAAGATGAGGTGTATAGTCTTCTCTTCGTTATAGACAGGAATGATAATCGATAATACTTTAGACTGCATGATGGGTGCAATAATAAATTAAAAAAACATTCTTGTAAGAACTCGCTTTAGAGGCAAGCTGCTATAAAAATGTGAGACGAGCGTCTTTGGTACTATTAATCGTCAGCATCAAAAAATGAAATATATTTGAACCTATGGAATTGCAGCGGACCACTACCGGCGAATACACGCTATACATCCCGAGTATGGATGAGACCTATCACAGTAGAAATGGTGCTATTTCCGAATCTAAACACGTATTTCTCCGAGAAGGGATGGACCGGACTGCTGGAAACATCAGCATACTGGAAATTGGATTTGGGACCGGACTAAATGCCCTGCTCACTGCGCAACATGCGGCAGCAGACAGCCGTAAAGTATACTTTCACACTCTAGAGCCATTTCAAGTTCCGTTTGATTTAGTAGAGAAAATTGGATACGGAGATATATCAAATGACCCTACTTTGTTCAGTCAGCTGCACGAAGCAGATTGGGAGAGCAAAACAAGGATAAATGAGTACTTCACCTTGCTAAAGACTACTCAAAAACTGGAATACATCACGTTAGAAGATGAAGCATACGATGTAATTTATTTTGATGCGTTTGCACCTAAGAAACAGCCTGAGTTATGGAGTACAGATATTTTTGCTAAATTATACAAAGCCACAAAACCCAATGGCGTGCTGACCACTTACTCTGCAGCAGGTCAGCTCAAACGAGACCTAAAAGCAGCGGGATACACCATACAAAATCCTCCAGGCGCGAATGGTAAGCGAGAAATGACTGTCGCGATTAAACCTTAATAACTGTTTAAGCTGAAACCTACAGAAGATTTCATCACCTTTTAAACTTAAACTTTGACTTTAGCTTGTAGTTGGAGTGTTACTCTCTACTCCCACTCTTTATCCAGCACTCGATAACCTGTATCTCACTGTCAGAGAGTTTACCTCCCGTTTTAGGCATTGGACTAGCTCCTAGCTCATGCTTGATCGCTTTTAAGAATTTTGCATCCTCAGCAGCTAGTTTTGTATTTTGCCAATCACTTAGATTTACGCCTCCAGCACCACTACCGTGGCAATAGACTCCTGAACAGCCAGCATCTTCCAGTATGGGTGCTACGTCATTCGTATACAATATATCTAAGCTATCACAGAGATCTTGCGACTCTGTGATTATGATTTCTTTATCATTATCTTCACAAGATATCGCTAATAGAGCTATACTGAAAAGTAAAATGGTTATTTTTTTCATGCAATGTGTATTTGTTGGGAAAAATACGAATTATTATTAAACATCCATCCTACTATTGCACAGTGAGTCAGCCAAAAATCAATCTATCATTAAAAAAATACAATACGTTCGGACTAGATGTTGTAGCTAAAGAAGTCGTTTTTCTTACCGAGCTAAAGCAACTTGAAAACATTCACGAACTTAAAAATGCCATGTTTATAGGTGGTGGCAGCAACATACTTCTCACACAAAATATAAACCGAACCGTCATCATAAACCAAACCAAGGGAATATGCACTGTAACCGAAGATGAGGACCACATAGAACTAGCTATAGCAAGTGGTGAGGACTGGCATCAACTCGTCCTTCACTGCATAGAAAACGACTTTGGAGGTATAGAGAACATGAGTCTAATCCCAGGATCTGTAGGTGCAGCACCTATGCAAAACATTGGAGCCTATGGCAAAGAGATAAAAGACGTACTTACCTATGTAGAAGCTGTAAATCTAGACACGCTATCGATTGAACGGTTTACAAACGAGGAATGTGAATTTGGCTACCGAGAGAGTATATTCAAAAAAGCGGCTAAAGGCCAATACTTCATAAGTAGTATCGGTATACGACTGACAAAAAGAGATCACAAATTGAACACCAGCTATGGAGATATAGAGAACTACCTTGCAGAGCGTTGCTTCACCTATCCTACTGTACGTGATATTAGTAATGCTGTAATAGCCATCCGCCAAAGCAAGTTACCGGACCCTGCAAAACTTGGCAACAGCGGCAGTTTCTTTAAGAATCCCGTTATCGAACCGACTCACTTTGAAAAACTAAAGGAAAATTTTCCTGAAATAAAAAGCTATCCGACCCCTGAAGGGAAGGTAAAAGTTCCCGCAGGTTGGCTCATAGAGAGTTTGGGTTGGAAGGGAAAACGTGTAGGCAACACCGGAAGTCACGCCAAACAAGCACTCGTACTCGTAAACTACGGGGAAGCAAATGGACAGGAAGTCTATGAATTGGCAACAGCCATCCAAAAAAGCGTGCAAGACACCTATCAAATAACGTTGGAGATGGAGGTGAATGTAATAACAGAATAAGATTTTATTACATATACTTCTATGCAGATTAGCATTAGAGTT
>DNHN01000155.1 GCA_003485825.1 Bacteroidota bacterium
GTAATCTTCAAAACGCAATCTTGTTTCGTGCTCAGATTTAAGATACCATAAGTATCCGGTTGCACCGTTCTCAGTAGTTACTTCAATCCATCCGATTTGAGCCATGTCAGACCCATTAACCTCGTACTTATCTTTAATGATAATTGGGTTGTTAGTTAAGATGTCTTTTGGAGCCTCTAAAGATCCAGCCATTCCAGCAGTTCCTTTTTTGAATTCAGCACCGAAAGCAAAAACTTTTAATCCAGTTGTGTCTAAAGCAGCAGCCAAGTTAGCGTTCTCGTAAGAAGCAACAGTGAAAGTGTCAGCAGTTACAGCTGTAATTAAAGCCTTTTCTTGTGTTCCATCAGCGTCAGTAATAACAACAGTTTGGTTAACACGGAAAGGGTGTGCAGCAGAAGTGATTACATCAGCAGACCTGGTTGCACTTTGAACAGCTAAATGTAAGCGTCCTTGCTCTGCCCATTGAATTACGTCAGAAGCGAAAGGCATTTCAGCTCCGACCATTCTTAAAAAAGAAGATACAGATCTGTTTCCATACTTTTCGAATTCTTTTTCGTAAACGTCTGGTAAGTACTGTGAAGTAAATTCAATGTCAGACCCTAAGTAAGCTGCTGGATCTGTTGTTTTTGTTGGAGACGGCGTCAATTTAGATGCATAAGCACTAGCGGCTGACCCGTTGTTTGTAATAGTTACACTCATTGTTTTGTTTTTTTAAGTTTTATCGTTTTCTAATTTTAAATGAGAAATCTTCACCTGAGTCAACCACTCTAAACTTAGTACCTTTTACATCTACAGTCTTATTATCTCTAACAGACATATCTATGTTCTTGGTCTCTTTTACTAATCCTCCTGTTGCATCCGCTACGCCTTGCTCATAAAAGTGCTTAGCGAGTGAATCAACATTATTAGCAGCAAAGAGAGCCTTGTGGTAACTTGCAGCATCCTTTATGGCTCCATCTTGATTAATGTGTTTGTTAAAGAAATTAGAAATATCTAATTGTTGCTCCTTAACAGAACCCACATCACCTGGCTTGAAGACTTGCTTCTTATCTCCGAAATTAAATTCAAAACCTTTGAATTCTTCGTTGAATAATTTTTCGGTCTTCTCCTTAAAGATACTAGCATTACGTTGTTGTAGTTGCTTCTCTTGTTCAGATTGCTCCTTGTATTCGCTATAGAAGTTAAAAGCCTCCTTGTAGTCTTCCGGAATAGAGGTGGCACTTGACTCAAGTGGCGCCTTGTACTTTTCCTTTAAACCATCAAAGTGGTTTCTAGCTTTGTATAGTTCTTCTTTATAAGCTATCTTTTTTCTTCTGATTTCAGAAGCATCATCCATACTTTCATCATAAGAAAAATCTTCTGATAAAATATGACTAATGTCTTCTTCGTCTAGATGCGGCTTAGTTTCCTTGTAGTACTCCTTTAAAACAGATACGTCGTCAACTCTAGTCCAATCCTTTTGCAGATTAATAAAGTCTTCGAAACCTCTACCTGTTTCTTTTTTGTACTCCAAGAACTTTTCTACATCTTCAGATAGCTCTTGTTTTTCAGTCTTTTTAAGATCGTCTATAGAACCAAGTTCTAAACTATGTCTTTCTTTTAAATAAGACAATATACCATTATCGTCTAACTCAAATTCAGAAGGCTTTTCTAAAGCCTCCTCCTGCTCCACAACTTCTTGTTGCTCTTCAGGTTGTTCAACCACCTCTTGCTGCTCTTCAACCTGCTCTACAACTTCTTGTTGCTCTACAGCCTCTTGTTTTGGTTCGACTGGATTACCATTGGCGTTCAATTCTTTTAGAGTCCATTCCATATGATTTAATTTAATTTAGCGCAAAGATACGAAGATTATTATAACCCAATCATTCCTTCAAGTCCAGAACCTAATGAGTCTCTGCCATCAAAGTCTATTGGGTCTAAATCTTGGTTTCTCTGCTGTATTAATTTTGATTGTTGAGAAGCCTGCTTAGCAGTTCTCTCGTCTTTCCTATCCTCTTTGTATTTCTCTCTATCTAACATAGATTGAATCTCAGAGTTTTTCATGTCGCCTTCAATTCCTTTTTGAAGTTGAATCAATCTAGCTTTAAGCTCAAACTCCTGTTGCATTCTCTGAAGCTCAAACTGAGACTTCATTTGTAAAAGGTTCGCTTCCACTTGCCCCTCTGCAGCAATAGTTTGTTGCTTACTTTGCTCGGCAACCTGAGATGCTTGTTGATTGGCCTGCGATTGCGCTTGTATATTTTCTTGTTGTCTTTTCTGATCAAGCTTCTCTTTTCTTTTCTTTCTAACTTTTAAAACTTGAGACGCTATCTTGATGTTCTTAATACCTCTAATATCTATAGCATCATCAATATCTATTTTGCCAGCGCTAAGAGAAGTCTGGATGTTCTGCTCTAGCATATTTCTTTCTTCCTCGTCTGGATGCAATTCTATAAAGATACCAAAGTCATGCAAGTGCAGCTCTTTTATTTCTTCCAACACATCAACACTATGTCTTCCAATGTTCTTAACAAAGTCTTCCTTCATGTCAGAATACTCTAAAACATCAGCAACTCTGTAGCTAATGCACTCAGCTATTCTTTGGGTTAAGAATAAGCCAGCTTTTAATACGTGTCTTGTGGCTGTGTTTGAATTCAATGCAGCCATCTTCTGAACACCAACAAGAGCGTTAGGATCAGGCACACTACCATCCCTAGCTTCATTAAGTCCTGTTACAGACCTAATCATACCAAGGTTATAGTTGTACATATTAACTAATGAAGAAATCTTAGCATTAGCACCTGATGAGGTTAGCTCCTGTATTGGCACCTTGCCATGATTGTATTCTCCTTCTTCATTGTAAGACCTACCTATAACAGACCCTGTTTGGAAGTACATATTCAATGCTTCTTGAGGAGTATAGGATGCGCCATTTCCTAAATTAATAGAGGAAAGCCCATCTATATCCATATATACACCATCAGGCATCATTCTAGATGTTACCTGTTGTAGTTTTAAATGTGTAAGCTGTATTTGATCCGCAAAAGGAATCATTCTTTTAACTAAAGAATCAATTTGCCCCCTATACATTCTAGGAGCCGTAACAGCAAAAGGAGCATAAACCCTTTCAACAGAAGACTTTGGTCTAACCATGTTCTTCATAACCTCCCACTTTAACAAGTGGTTAGTTCCTAAAACAAGAACTCCTTCATACCAAACATCAATCTTCTTAGAAAGCTTTTCAAATCTTGCTTCTTCGTCCTGTGGAGGATTGAAAGAATCATCTTTTCTAATAACCTTATCACCACCCGAAGCAGTTACCTTTTTCTTATAAACTATATTCTTATCAGTTTTATAAGAGAAATACAATAAAGTTGCTGTATTGTGATCGAAGTTATCTACTTGATAACCACCTCTGATCCCCTGATAAGCATCCCACTTACTAGACATCTTAGATATTTCTTTAATATCCTCAACACTCAAGCTAGGGTCTATCTTTTTTAATTCCGTAATATTTACGTTTTTAACTTCTCCAAAGTAGTAGCAGTCCTCAAAGTTTGGATCCTCAGTAGGACTCCATATTAAGTTAGCTGGATCAACGTACTCTATTTTTATTCCGTCATGCAAGTTAAATGAGTGCTTGACAGAAGAAATACCAAGTACAGTAGCATCTTCATCTAATTGCCTTTTAATTAGCTCATAGTTGTTTTGCTTCATTACAGTCTCTATGACCTTCTCTTCTGCAATCTCAATATCATCCTTATAATCAATCATCATATGAAGATCTAATTCATCTCCACTAGCAGGTAGATTATCTGGGTCAATTGTAAAAGCGCTCTTACCCATAACAGCACTAACCTTCTCAAAGTCCTCCTTGCCCATCATCTGGGATTCTATAGTGGCTTTGTATAGTGCTTTCTTGTTATTAGAAACTGAATCAACAGCCTCTGCTTTAACGTCAAAAAGTCTGTTAGACATTCCGTTCACAACGATGTCTACAAACTTAGGTATAATAGGGACAGGAGTCCAATCTAAATTAAGGTATGAAATATCTCCATTGATAGAAAGCTCATTCTTATACTTCTGTACTGATTGCTCTCCCATAGCATAAGTTCTAAGCTTATGATATGTATCGCGGTTATTATAAAACCTTGAAGTCCCACTTTCTTTTCTGAACCACTCTGACTCTATCGCCCTTCCAACTATGAGTCCATAGTCTCTTGAGGCCTTTGTAGAATCCGATGCTAATTGATCAGGGAATCCAACGGCATAATTCACTGAGGATTTATCCATATTATTACTTTAGTATTGAGCTAACTAAACCTTTATTATTATACTTTGCAAAGTTAACATTTATTATTTTATTGGTTTTCTCTGGCTTAACCAGGTACTTTTGATTAGCCATAAGAGCTAAACCCGAAGAAACAGTAGCATCGTACTTGGTACGCTTAGCTATATCATAGTTAGCCCAATCAAGCAAAGTCCTGTTAAAGTACATGTTTCCAGAGCCTTGATCCGTATATCCCACATTTTGTTCTATATAAGATTCCAAAGCCTCTGCATGTATTGATATTACAGCTGTAGAAGAAGGTATACCTCCAAGTTCTCTCTCTGCTTTAGACAAATCATTCTTGTGTTTGTCCGGTCTATTGATACTCCACTTCCTGTAGCCTCTATTCTTTAAATGATACAAAAGCCTAGGTTTATTGTTCTCCGCTAGTATTGGCATTCCATAGAAGACCATTGCCATAAGAACGTCTTCGTAGAATAACTCTGCAGTCTGTGGCCTTGATATATATTCTAAAAAGAACATATTAGAAGGACCTTCAAAGTTTAATTTTGTAGCTCCGTGAAGCGCTCCATTAGAACCACCGCCCCCTACTGTCCCTGATATGTCATAACTATCACACCCAAAAGCCCCTATGTGCTCGTTACCGGGGTGCTTTACACCATTATTGTAAACTATCCTATTCCTAAGCTCAGGCTTTGGTATCCAAGAAACAAAGAATCTACCTCTATTGTCTGGAGTCCATATTACCTCCGTATCTTTCTTACCATCCTTCCAAGAAAACCCACCTCTCATTATAGCTCTCTGACCCTCAAGACCGTCGTTATAATCTATCTGTTCATATATCCTCTGTAGGTTGAAAAGACTGTTATTGGCTTCATCTCTAAAAGCGTGCCCCTCAGTCCTAGGGAATTGTCTGTAGAACTCGTTTAAAGCGTCAGGATCGTTTTTAAGAGACTTTACTTCGTTTTCCCAGTAATCTATCACGCCACCCGGAATAACGTCTCCATACGCGTCAAAAGAAGGTTCTTCTGATTTTCTAAACACCGGGTGACCGTATACATCTATATACCCTTCGAAGTTGTGCTCCATTGGAACGAAAAGTGAATACAT
>DNHN01000330.1 GCA_003485825.1 Bacteroidota bacterium
GCACCTTTACTTTTTAGCTCTATTACGGCATCTTGTACCTCTTTACCTGCATTTGGGGTGAAGCCTGTAAGTTGCAAGTAGCCTATATTATCCTCTATGATGCCGAGGTATGGCACGTTTTTAAGTTTTATATTTTCTCGTGTAATCGATTTTTCAAGTACTCCTTCTCCCAATCGTTCTATTTTGATGATGAATGTGGTCCCTACTTTCCCTTTCAGGTAATCTGTAAGCTCGTTGCTTTTTTTCCCTTTCATATCCTCTCCACTTACTTCTAGTATCTTGTCTCCAGGAAGCAGTCCTGCTGTTTGAGCGGGAAATCCTTCTACTGGGCTTTCTATGTATACATAGTCTCCTATTGTACGAATTGTAGAGCCTATACCCGCATAGGTCCCTGTGGTTTGGTAGCGGTAATCCTCTGCCTGAGCTTCACTGTAAAAGTTGGTATATGGGTCTAGAGAGCCTAACATGCCGTCTATAGCTGCTCGGACGAGTTCGCCTGGTTTTACGTCATCTACATAAGTTGTGTTTACTTCTTTGTATACTTCAGCAAAAATGTCAAGGTTTTTAGATATTTCGAAGTAGTCCTCTGCTTTGAAAGCCGAGAACCCAATCAGTGCGATAACAGATAAATAGATGTATTTTTTCACGTGTATAAAGTGTGTGTACAAATGTAACGTAATTACAGAGCTAGAAAATGTGTCAAGAGTTACTTCGTTTCCAAAATTCATTCTGAGGGGATAGTACTGCACTACTATATCGGTCATCATAGAGCCCGAATACACCTACATTTTTAATCCCGTCTAGTAGTCTAATATCGTAAATTTCTTGTATGTCTCCTTTAAAACTAAGTCGTGCTAATATAGCACCGTGATTTATATCAACGATGTGGATAGAAGCGAATTCAGCTTTAACACTATCGTCTAACTTACTGAAGGTGGTACTTTTTTCTCTTACTTTGGAGATGCCAATAAAAGCTAAATCATTGACAATGCTAAGACCACGAACAAGTCCATTCAATTTTACTACAGTTCGTTTCTCCATGGTTTCTCGGTTTATTTCTACGAGTTCTCCTTTTGCAGATTCAAGTAAAAATAACCTGTTGTTATATAGTCTCGGTGAGTGAGGCATGGATAGGTTATCAAGCAGTATTTTATTGGAAGGTATGTCCATGAGCATACCTCCAGTTTTTATATTGTCTCTCCAGGATTCTTTGGTATTTCCAGTGCCTAGCGCAGTTGCATATTTTAGTTCTCCATGTTCGAGTTCCAGGCCATTTAGATGACACCGGTCTTCTGGCGTGTTTTCTGTAATGAAAGGTGGTGACCAGATAGGGGTAAAGCTGAAATTTTCATCAAAGGAGCACACACAAGAGAAGCGTGTATTCACCGCTATTATTTGTTTATTTAAATACGCTAAATCATGCAGATCAAGGTCACCGGTATGGTAGGTCACACGAGGAAAGTACAGATTATATAAGTCTTTCCCATTCACCTTCATCCTTCGAGCAAGTTTTTGTGAATTAGCATAGAGGTGAAGTTCTTTCTTGGTAGCTATTGCGAGATTATCACCTTCTGCGATTACCCCCATAGGCTTTTCGTAGTTAATAGGGGTGATGTTCATCACGCCGTTTTCTTTAGTATTAATCAGTAATACTTTTCCTGCTTGGTATACGCTAATCGCTAAAGTGCTCCCTGTGCTATGTAGGAGAGATTCAAAACCTTCTGTGATGGTCAGTTTGTAGTCCATATGTAAGCAAAAAAAAAGTCGGTTGCCCGACTTTTTTCTGTTTTAGTTAATCTCTAGTTATAATTTTTCAAGTTCCCACTTATCGCGGTCCTCATCTTCAAACTCCAACTCTTCATTCGTAAGGCGGGTAACTTCCCATTCCGTTTTGTCACGATCCACTATTACTTCTATTTTTTCTTTACCATCTATCCATTCCCATTCTCCCTTGTAGTTGAACTCATTAGAATATCCATAGTATGAATACTTTCCTGAGTAATTCAGGTTTCCACCTTTTTCAAATTCGATGATAAGTTCACTATCGGAGCCGCCAAAGCCTTCTCCATCAATGAATTTTACTTCCTATTCTCCTGTGAGTCTTGAGGTTTTTGTTCTTAAGCTGAGGTTTGGTCCGTCTTCGTACTTACAACTGGTTAGGTTGAAGATTACAACTGCTGTAGCTACCGCGGTAATACTTGCTTTTCTATTAAATTCCATGTTTTAGAGTGTAATTATAATTCAATAGTAAGTATTTTGATTAAAAAAAACTAATGAGCCAAACACTTTTGCTGAATTTGGTGAGCCTCCTGAATACTAAAAATGTAACTCATCTGCAGCTACGGTACGGGATCGTATCCGTGCTTTCCACTCCATGGGTGGCAGCTGAGAATCCTGCGTATGGCTAGATAAAGTCCTTTGATAGGTCCGTGTTTTTGAAGGGCTTCTACTGCATATGAACTGCAGGTAGGAGTGTATCTACATGTAGCGGGTAAAAACGGAGATATAATCTTTTGATAAATACGGATAGGTATCAAAAGTAGGAGTACAAATATGGCTTTTAATCCTTGTAAGAGTCGCACTATATCTTTTTAAGCTCTTCGAGCAATCGTGATTCGAAACGTAAAAAATACTCATTGGTCTTAGGATTGACTCCTTGCACATAGCAGGTAATTTCGTCTCCGTCAGACAGATTCTGAATATATCTATTAAGCGGACTTATCAGATCTTCACCATACAGTTTAGGCCCTATACGCAGTATGCCATTGTATGCTTCATTCACGGTATAGGTAGTTTTGCCGCCTTCTTTATTTACTGTTACGTCTATGAACTCACCAACATATTGCTCTGGTTTTTGCTTATACCACTGCTTGTACTTTGTGGGACTGCACATGGTCAGTGTCTGATCGTTTTTGTGTTTGAGGTAAGTGAGTGTAAGTTCATCTCCTACTTTAGCCTCTCGGAATTCTTGGGCTTTCCAGAAGTCGTAGGTGCTTATTTCTCCAAGCTGAGACCCGTTTTTGAAACTAGAGTCTACTCCGGCTTCTACCACTAAGAACGTTTTATGCTTTTCCAATACGGTGCACTTATAGGATTGCCCCTTGGTGTATATTTTTTTAGAAAAGGAATTATAAGCCACAGACAAGGTTAGGCGCATAGTCTCTGTGTCACTTCCAAGTAGTTTCGCATCATAGACCTTGCCCATAAGCATAGGAGCTATGACGTCCCAGTACTCTGTGTTAGGATAGTTCCATGGCATCTGGTCAAAGTGGATGAAACTTTTTACGCCTTGGATTTTAGCCCTGAAACTTACGCTGTCTTTTTTGTAGATCTTAGCCCACAGCTTTTCGGTGTAATCTCCGCTTGTTATTTCGGTAAATGTATTTTGTAATCGCTCTAGATATTCGGACATGATGGTTTAGTCGTTGGATAAGAGTTTAATAAATTCATCAAAGCACGAAATTATTTTTTTTTCTAAGTCTTCGTGAGATGGGTGTGTTTTTCCTAAGAAAAGTATACCTATAGCATATTTATCGTCCGTACCTACAGCGGCGTAGATGCGATGCTTTTGTCTACGGTATATATCAGTAATTTGGCGCTTAATTCTATTTCGATCTACGGCTTTTTTAAACTTCCGTTTCCCTACAGATACCATTAGTTGACAAGGATATGGAGTCTCTAGCTCCGTCTTGTAATAGGCTAATAGCACCGGAGAACGGTATATACTTTTTCCTTTTTTTTGGAAAATAGAATCTATAGAAGCCTTGTGAGAAAGCTTTTCTAATTTGTGAAAAGTGTGTGAAATCCCCATAGATCAATTATGGGTAAGAGCAGCAATTACTTTTTGTGACGTGGTTCGTCAGAAACGGTAAGCTTCTTACGCCCTTTTTTACGACGTGCAGCTAGTACTTTTCTACCGTTTTTGCTGGCCATTCTCTCTCTGAAACCGTGTTTGTTTCT
>DNHN01000129.1 GCA_003485825.1 Bacteroidota bacterium
CGTTGATTTAGTTAGTGTTTTACCACTCTGCTTCGTAATACAGAGTCATTTATTCTAAACGCTATCATATAGATGCCATCCGCATATTCTGCTAGTTCTAAACTTCCAGAGATTTCATTAGATCCCTTAGTTCTAGAAGTCGATTGTAGTACTTTTCCGGTGATATCGAATACAGTTATATTCATCTCTCCAAAGAGTTGGTTTTCTATGCGGTAGTTTAGCGCACTTGCCGTAGGATTAGGATAAAGGTTGACATCTTTCCACAGTGCTAAGTCAGAGATGCTGTTGACTTCTTCAGGCACAGTCACACTTATGGTGATCGTGCTATCTACATCACCACAGTCATTTGTGGCTGTGAGCGTAACAGTATACATCCCTGTAGTATCATAAACATTGAACGGACTCATGTCCGTAGACGACTGCCCATCACCAAAGTCCCATGCATAGCTATTGGCTAGCGTAGATGTATTGGTAAATACGACGGAGTCTTCAAAAGCTTGTTGGCTAAATCCAGCGATAGGCAGTGGATTAATGGATACGGTAATGTCGTCAAAGTCTTCGCATCCCTCTGCACTTCTGGTTATTACAGTATAGGTAGTTTCTTCAGTAGGAGATAGGTTAGCTGTTGCTGTAGTCTCCCCATTACTCCATTCATACGTAGCACCACCGCTGGCAGTCACGGCGAGTGATTCTCCTTCGCAGATAGTGGTATCACTATTTGGCGATAGCACTCCATCTGGTCTGACGTATCTCGCTACAGCTACGGTATCGTATGCTTCACACCCATTGGCATTTTTAGCTATCAAGTATAAGTTTTTTGGACTTAGCATTTGAAATCTGATCGCCTTCGATGTGTCTCCGTTGCTCCATTGAAAGCTATCGGCTACAGCGTTTGCAGTGATGGTAATGAATTTAGTGAAGCACGCTCCTGTATCGCGCAGCGGGATAAGCTCCGGAGTAATGTATGCTGTGATAAGCACAGAGTCTTGGATAGTACATCCTTTATCGTTGGTGCCTGTCACTACTTTGTATTCTGCCTTCGTCACCTCAAAGGTGTAATCGGACGTCATAGGACCTCCATCCCAAGAGTAGCTTGCAGCACCCCTACTGATTATGCTTACGGACTGACCCATACATGCCGCAGTATCACCAAAGGCGATGACTGCAGGGGCACTTACGGATACCTGTGTGGTTAAACCATTTAGACACCCGTTCGTGCTATCTAGAAGTACAGTATAGGTCTTCGGTCCAGTAGAAGGACTTACTCGCCATGGAGTATTCTTTGGTCCGCCAATCCAGCTATAGTTGCTGCCTCCGGAGGCAGTTAAGTCTATGCTGTCTCCTCGGCATATAGTGCTATCTGCTATGATAGTGCCACTTGGAGCGGGAGTCACTGCTATGGTGATGGTATCTCTAGCGATAAGGCCACATCCGAAATCTGCCACTACCGTGATTTCTGTAGCGGTGGATAGTTCAAAGAATGTATTCCGGTTGTTAGGAGTAATTGCTAATGCTGCAGGTGACCAAGAATAATCGGCTACTTTGTCTCCAGATAATAGTACTTGAGAAAGTTCGCACACCGTGTCTTTGTTGGCAGTGATGTTTACTTCGCGGTAAGTGTCGTAAGGCCCTACGTTAACACGCAGTCCTAGAACTGCCTTTTCTAGTGTTTGTACTCCTATGCTGTCTACAGCTGTCCAGCCAGCCCCTCCATCATAGTACATTGTGTAAGGGAATATATTTATGTTTGTAAACCCTAATTGGAGATTGTTGGTAGTAAGTTGTTCAACGCTAGCAAAATAATCACCTGAAGTAACAATAGCAGGACACTTCAGCTTAGCAGTATACCAGTTTTGACCTGCAAGAATGCTCACTGTTTCTGTAGTTTGTATAATGCTACCAGGGGTATTGCTATTCCAGTTGTGTATGTGTGCTTTACACGAATCTCCCGCAGTGGGATTATCAAGGTAAAAAGTAATAGACGTAATGGTGTCAGCAACCTTTAGGCTAAATCGCTGACCAATAAATCCTTGTCCACCATTAAAGCCAAGTCCGTCGGTAGGTGTTCCTTTTTCTCTAGCAAAAATGGTATCGGTAACCTCAAATTCAAGAGAGTCATTGTTGTTGGTGAGGTCAGTCTCTGTTTCAGAAATGGAGGTGCTAAAATTTACCTTGTAATCGCCGATAGCGCTAGGCAAGAATCCAGTAGCAGACAAGCTACTGTCTGCTACTCCAGCAGATATGGAAGAAAAATTTAAGGAATCTTGAAAACTAGAGCCTCTAGTAATGTCCACTTTGACGTCTGTAATTGTACCTGTTCCATTGTTTATTACTTTTCCTCCAAATTTAAAGGTGTCACAGTGATGCAGTGGTGTCATAGCATACTCCCCATTTACTCTGTACACAGAATCTAGATTTGCGTCATAGGTCTGAGCTTGCACGGACGGGAGAATTAACAAAATTAAGGTGATAGTCGAGAAGAATAAATGTAGATGTTTTTTCATAAAGTTGCGTATTTAGAACGCTAAAAATATCCTTTTAATAGGAGATTAGCAAGTCATAAAATCCAAAGTACATTTGCGCTATGCAAATAATGAAGTACATAGGTGTCTTTATGCTGTTTATTGCAGCAGGATTTTATGGTATGATTTTACTAGCTCCTACAGAGTTAGAGTACCAAGTAAATGAAGATATTAACGCACCCATCAGTGAGGTGTACGACGCGATCAGTAGCCCAGCTGCAATGACTAAATGGATGAAAGGGTTAGAAAGCGTGAGGCAAACAAAGGGTGCGGAAGCAGGCCTAGGTAGCGAATATGATTTGTACTACCCTCAGGAGATGGTAATGCACAGAGTGGTCACTGTACATGAGGCTCCCTTCCGCATCGCAAATGAAGGTCTGGTGAAAGATTTTTTTTCGAGAGTAGATGACTACACGCTAGAAGCATTGGACAGCAATACCACAAGAGTATCGTGGAGAGTAAAGATGACTTCCCTCGATATGAAGAGCAGAATGATTATGAAAGCAGAGGATTCGCATAAAGCAAACACTGCGGCTAATCTTACCTCGTTAAAGAAGTTGCTTGAATAAACTAGTCCTGAGGTGAATTTACGAATAGAGGCTCATCCTCTAAGACTACGCTATTTTCTCCCAGTCCTTGTACCCTTGTTTATTTTTCATAAAGTGTTTTAGACTTTCGTGATTTTTGTATTCCGGATCGTCAGTAAGCAACTCTACGATGGCCTCTCTAGCCATTTCT
Source organism: Bacteroidota bacterium (assembly GCA_003485825.1). Classification (GTDB taxonomy): domain Bacteria; phylum Bacteroidota; class Bacteroidia; order NS11-12g; family UBA9320; genus UBA9320. The sequence continues at coordinate 3,261 of DNHN01000129.1, forward strand.
GCGATATGAGCATCCGTACTGAGAGATGCTAGCTTGAGCTGGTCTAGACCACTCTGCCGCGTGCCTGCAATGTCTCCAAATCCACGCAGTTGCATGTCTATTTCACTAAGTTCAAAACCGGATGTAGTGCCTACCATCGCTTGCAGACGGGTCTTGGCATTGTCACTTAACTTTTTACTGCTGAGGAGTATGCAGTAACTCTGTTCTGCGCCTCTTCCCACACGTCCTCGAAGTTGATGCAGTTGGGATAACCCAAATTTCTCTGCACTTTCTATGATCATGATACTCGCATTAGGTACGTTAATGCCTACTTCTATCACGGTGGTACTTACCAGTATGTTGGTCTTACCGTTAGCAAAGTCTTGCATCTTGGCTTCTTTGTCAGAAGGTTTCATTTTTCCGTGTAGCATCTCCACCTGATAGGCTGGCCGAGGGAAAAACTCTAGCAGCTGATCATAGCCAGTATTGAGGTCTTTGTAATGGAGGGTCTCACTCTCTTCTATGAGCGGATAGACGACATATGCTTGTCTGCCTTTGGCTATCTCATCTTTCATAAACTGCCATACTTTTTCTCGAGCAAACCCAAAGCGATGCGCTGTCTTGATGGCTCTACGCCCAGCAGGCATTTCATCGATTACACTGTAGTCTAAATCTCCGTATACACTCATTGCTAGTGTTCGCGGTATCGGAGTAGCAGTCATTACCAGTACGTGTGGATTGATTTGACCCTTTGCTTGCAGTTTAGCGCGCTGAGCTACCCCAAAGCGGTGTTGCTCATCTATAATGGTTAGTCCTAGATTTTCAAATTGCACGACATCTTCGATTAACGCATGCGTGCCTACCAGCAGTTTTATAGTACCGGCTTGTAGCTTTTCGTGAAGCATTCTTCGCTCCTTAGTAGTGCTACTTCCAGTGAGTATTCCTATTTCAATGCCTATTTTTTCTGCGAGCTCCTTAAGCCCGATATAGTGCTGTATGGCGAGTATCTCTGTGGGGGCCATAAGGCTCGCTTGGTAGCCATTATCGATAGCCATAAGTACACAGAGAAACGCGACTATCGTCTTTCCGCTGCCTACATCTCCCTGCAGGAGTCGATTCATTTGGTCTCCAGAGCAGAGGTCCGTTTTTACTTCTCGCAACACCCGTTCTTGTGCTCCTGTGAGACTAAAGGGGAGGTGGTTTTTGATGAAGTCTTCAAAAAGCGGATTTTGAGTCTTGAATGTAATGCCCTTGTCGGCTCGTTTTCTATTTACCTTTTGATTAATAAAAGGAAGCTGTAAAAAGAAAAGCTCCTCGAACTTAAACCGGTGTTGTGCAGCTTCTATGTGCTTATGGCTGGGAGGCTGATGGATAAATCGAAATGCTTTGTCTCTGGGAATAAGCTTGTACTTTTGGCACATCTCCGGAGAAAATATCTCTGGAATATTGAAGTGCTCATGCCTGATCAGATGGTGCATCACTTGGCGAATGGCCTTACTCTCCACTCTGCGAGTTTTCATCATTTCTGTGGTGTGATAGACTGCTTCTAGGGGAGCACTGTTTTTTCTGTTTGCCACCGTATCTAGCTCCGGATGACTCATAGTGAGCTTGCCTCTAAAAAAGCTAGGCTTGCCAAATATAACGACCTCTTCACCTACTTTTAGCTGACTTTTTATCCATTTTACACCCTTAAACCATAGTAACTCCATTTCTCGTTCTCCATCAGAGAAGTAGGCCACTAATCTTGTACTGCGTTGTGGTCCGACCTCTTCCACACGTCGTATTTTTCCTTTGAGCTGAATGTAACTGGAATCTTGCTCTATCTCAGAGATGCGATAAAATTTGCTGCGGTCCACATAGCGAAACGGAAAGTAGTTCAGTAAGTCATTGAAAGTAAAGAGTGCCAATTCTTTATTGAGAATTCCTGCACGTACTTCGCCTACGCCCTTTAAAAATTTTATGTCTGTGCCTAGAAACTCGTTCACGGGTAAAAATACTTACTGATAAATGCACCAATCTCCATCATCCAAGCGATACCTACATGCACTATTATACCACCTACAATACTGCGACTGTAGTAGGCTACTATGCCCAGCAGGGTGCCACCAAAGAATGAGCTGATCAACTCTCCCATGGGCTTATTCCAGTGGATGACTACATACATATAGGCCATGGGGAGTATGGCTCTAGGACCCACTATACCTACGAAAGCGAGTATGAGAAATCCCCTAAAAAAGAATTCAATACTGAAAAAATCCAGTCCGTAGAGCACCTCATATAAAGCAAAGTATTTCCAGTGCTCGGAGTTAGCGAAGTCCAATGAAAGCATCTTCTGTACACGAGGATACGAGGTAAGAAAATCTGCCTGTGTACTTGCTGCCGCAATAAGTGGTACCATTATTAGCAGCATGATGAGGTAGGGCTTGGTGTTGAAATTTTTGAGCGTGAATCCGTAGAAGGGTTGTTCTTTTTTGTCTGTAAAATACCAATATACCCAGATAGCAACGAATAGGAAACCTCCTCGAATGATAGTGCCTATAATACTTGTAAGCCAGTCCATATGAGCAGACGAGTAATTGGACGCCAAATAATCATGGATATAATAAGTGAGTGTACTTCTGTAAGCCACAAGTCCCGCGGCAAAAAGTAGGAGAAGCCAGAATTTTCGGCGCTTCCAAAAGTGCCACTCATGATGAAATATACTGCTCATAAAGTAGCCGAAAAGCAGTGGTAAAAAGTACAGTGCAAAGTGAAAGGAAAACTTGTAGCCACCAAAGTACGCAGCATACCACCAGCTCGTTAGAAGTGATTGTTCACCCCATTCAGTGGGGAGGTAGTTGAAATACTTAAAAGTACAAAACGCGACGATAAAAATAAGGGCTACCAATAACTCACCCCAACTGAAGTGATCTCGGTAAAAATCTTTGAGATAGCCTATTATTTTTTTCACGTTGTGCTTTGGTTGGACAATATTAAGGTTATCCGTACTAAAATGAGTCAAATTTTCAAGCTACTTCAAATCATTTCTCGTGTATATGGGGTTAGTCATAGAGGCCTTTATCCTTAGCCTAGCTATTTTATCTTAACCTAATTTCCTCAATACCAATATCCTAAAAAGTTATCCCTTTTAATGTGTAAAACACAAAAAAGAAAAGGCTTAATTACAGGTTAAAATTCCATTATACTTGTGCTTTACAGCAATGGTAAAATCATTGCCATTGCCATTAAAATTCATCTTTAACAATTAACAATTATTCCGTGACCCAATTTTCACACCTACACTGCCACAGCCAGTTTTCGCTACTAGACGGAGCATCACCCATAGATGACATGTTTGCGAAAGCAAAAAAGGATGGCATGCGTGCGGTAGCTCTCACAGACCACGGTAATATGTTCGGAGCTTTTAAGTTCGTAAACTCCGGGTTGAGGCACGGTGTGAAACCCATCGTAGGATGTGAGTTTTATGTAGTGGAAGATAGATTCAGACGGTCATTTGTAGGAGATTCTAAGGACAAAAGATACCACCAACTCATTTTAGCCAAAAACCAAAAAGGGTATGAGAACTTATCGTTACTCTGCTCCATAGGGTATATGGATGGACTATACGGTAAGTATCCGCGAATCGATAGAGCCATTTTAGAGAAACACAGCGAAGGACTTATTGCTACCTCTTGCTGCATAGGAGCAGAGATTCCACAAGCGATACTTTTTAAGGGGGAAGAAGAAGCGGAAAAAATACTAAAAGAATACCTAAAGATATTTGGAGAGGATTACTACATAGAGCTGCAGCGGCATGGCATAGAAGATATAGACGGTACAGGAATGAGTCAAGAGAACTTGAATCAAGTGCTTATTAAATTTGCTAAGAAGTATGACCTAAAAACCATAGCGACGAATGACTCCCACTACATGGAGGAAGATGATGCACTTCCTCACGATATATTACTCTGTGTGAATACAGGTAGTCGACTTACAGACCCGAAAGGATATGGAAAAGGAAAACGTTTTGCTTTCCCAAATAATGAGTTTTACTTCAAGACTCAAGAAGAAATGGGGCGTCTATTCTCAGATATTCCTGAAGCGCTGGACAATACCAATATCATCGTAGACAGTATAGAAACCCCTAAGCTTACTAGGGATGTATTGTTGCCCAATTTTACTATGCCTCCAGAGTTTAAGACTCAGGATGACTACCTGCATTATCTCACCTTTGAAGGAGCCAAGAAGCGCTACCCAAATATGCCCTCAGAGACCGAAGAGCGTCTTCTCTTTGAGTTGTCCGTGATAAAGGATTCAGGGTATCCTGGATATTTCTTGATCGTGCAAGATTTTACGAGCGTAGCACGAGAGATGGGCGTTTCTGTAGGGCCTGGACGTGGATCTGCAGCAGGGAGTGCGGTAGCGTATTGCTTGGGGATTACCAATGTAGACCCTATCGCATACGATCTTCTTTTTGAGCGTTTCCTGAATCCTGAGCGTGTGTCTCTTCCGGATATTGATATTGATTTTGA
>DNHN01000077.1 GCA_003485825.1 Bacteroidota bacterium
CACTTCCTTAAAATAGCATCACCAACACTACGCACCTCACGCATCGCTTGTGTATCGTAGTCTTGCATCTGTGATATAACATTAGGAACAAAAGAGCTTGCATAATTTCTACCTAATCTTTCCCCGAACCTCTCAGGGTCTTCTAAAGCGTTAGCCCATAACTGTACGCCAGCTAAATAAGATTTATTCGCAGCATTCCTTGATAACGATGTAATTAGAGCTATCGTCATGTGTTCTAGATGGGACTCTCCAAATCCACGTTCAGAAGCTTTACCAGTTTCTACAACATCAGCAGCTATTCCTAATATAGAAGCGATAGGATCAAGGCGTTGATAGCTATAATATGTATCTCCAATCTTAATACTATACGGCCTCCAACCTGTCGCCATTAATGCTGCTTTTTTCTTTTCATCACGAGGTCCGCCTCCCGTAATAAACTCTGCATTATCCTGTGCGATTTGATACCAAATACCAACCATACTCGCCATTGTAGCGAATTTACCATAAGTCTGAGCACGAACTACAGGGTCTGAACTTTTCATGCCTTGCATTAAACCTTCTGCTTCCGACTTCAAACCGGGAGTTGTTATAATCTTATTAGTACCTGGTACTTTGATTGGTATAGACAGCGGGCTACGCTCTAATGCAAAACTTAAAAGATTAGCAGGTGTACGAACAAACGGCATTACAAGCTTCAACGCAGCGTGGTTATTCTTTGCTTTTTCTATGCTCTTACCTATGGTCCCTTCTTCCAACTCTCTAGTATGAGTAAAGTATCTAGACTCTTCTATTGCATACTGAGCTAAAGCCGAAGCATCTTCATCGAAATTATCTTGTACATATTTTTTAATAAAGAAACTTTTAGATGCTCCTTTTAGTTCCTTAGAATCTGCTAATTTAGACGCTTCTCTAATCAGTGTTTCCTGCGACATATAAGCTCCGCCTTGCGTGGTAACTTTATTTAGCATGCCCTCAACATACTCAGCTAGTTTCTTAGGTTCTTTAATTCCTTTACTTAGAGCGTCCATCGTTGCTTTTACTCTAGCTGCTCTACGAAACGCCAAGTATTTAAATAACTGGTCAGTACCCAACAAACCTTTAGCTGGTAAATTAACGCCCCAAGCACTCATATTATCTATGGCTTTTTTCATTGGGTCACTTAGTTTTTTACCTGTCAATAGCTCTACATTTTGAGATGTTATGGCACGTCTAGCTTCTCCTTCCATAGTGCCTCGACCTACATCAAGCATTTCTTCTCCTTGTTTAAACACAGTACCAGCGGAAGACCAAGCCTCTTTTATCATGGCGTAATCAGCCCACGAAGCAATAGCTGCTTTAGCTACGGCAGGGTTACCAGATAACAAGCCTCCGATTGCTAACTCAGCCGTTCCCAAAGCTTGCGTGAAGAAGTTTCCTAAAGCATTCACCATTTGTGTCTTAGGTCCACTCAATATCGAGTTAACCCAAAATTCAATGGTCATATCTAGCATACTTTTTCCTTGTGCTTTTTTAGAGAAGTTAAGAAATTTACGAATAGTTCCATCTCTATCACTAGGATCAAACATATCCTTTAGTAATTTAACAGCTTTCTTTGGAGGCATACTGCCAGAGTTTTTATTTAAGAAATCCCTAACTAAAGCAGTTTCTTTTATATCCGTATTAGATAAACCGACTTTCCTAGATATAGGAGCTTTCTCCCTACGCATAGCTAATGTCAAAGAAGTTTCTCTTCCTAGCTGTCTGTAGTAATCGTATACCTCTAAAAACTCTTGTAAGTGATTACGTAGTTTTGCTTCAGACTGTAAGCTTTCAGTGGTCTCAAACTCCTTAACTGCGTCCATGACATTGTCACTCACGCCCTTTAATGTATCCTTAAATACTTCCTGAAAAACACGAACCTCTTGCTGCTTTTTTGTTACATTAGCAGCTGTCTTCATTATCTCGGTTAACTGATCGTCCCCGAAATCTATTTGCGATTCTTGAGTAAAACGTTTTTGTTTTTCAGGGTCAGCTTTATATACGGCACTTAATATTTTATGAGCAGAGTCTATATCTTCTCCGACTTCAAGCCTAGGCATAGAAGGTTTCTTTCCGTCAATAACTGACTTAGTCCAATCTTTCCATTTATCAGGAACTGAATCTATAAATTCATCAGTCTTACCCGGTGTAAATTCTATAATAGGTTTAGGTTTTTTAGGTACAGGTGTTATTTCTGTTCCTAAGGGTTTAATACCGTCTATTTCTTCGCCCTCTACTTTAGGTAAATCTACTTCCTCTTCTACTTTAGGGGCTTCTAAAACTTCCTCTTCTTTAGCCTCAAATGCTTTTTGTTCTTCTAAACTTTTACGACCTACCTCTTCTACTTCCAGTGCATCAGCTTTAGTATCTTTAGCTTTACGCATTTCCTTCATTGATCGAAGCGATTTAATAAACACTCCCGCCATAGCTTCAAGCCCTAGACCTTCTAATACATTTTTAAGACGGCCCTCAATCTCCCCCTCATCTGAGTCGTAAGCTAAGAACTCGGTAACAGGGTTTTGTAACTCCGGTACTTGTTGTATTAGGTTAGATAGCCTCGCTTCTTGGCCGTTAAAAAATGTAAAGTCGGTAGCTGCACCTGTTATAACAGCCTTCGGAGCTGTAGCTGTAAACGCCTTTTTTGTTAAACTTCCAGCCTTCGCCGCCTTACCCGCTAAACCCGCTGCCTTAAACAACCCTCCAAATGGAACAACAAATTGTGTTATACCTTCTATAGCACCACCTGCCATTGTCTTAGATTTACCTAAAAACCTAGT
>DNHN01000268.1 GCA_003485825.1 Bacteroidota bacterium
ACCCCAGGCAGCACCTCTGTACTCTTGCTTATCTCTGGATAGGTATGGATATAATGCAGGCTCTCCAGCTCCACCGGACCGCCTTGATAAGCGCACTGATGTACCATGTCCAGCCCCTCTATAAGCACATTCACTGCGAAATCCGTCTGCTGATTTAAGACGTATCCGATAGTTCCATGTGATTCGTGCTCAGTTATCAGAATCACACTTCTGCTAAATGTAGGGTCAGACAAAAACGGTTCTGATATCAGCACTTGGCCTTTCATAAGCTGCTTCACTATTTTATTTTTTTTCTTGGTTTGGTGTGCGGTAAAAAGAGTTCTCACTTACTTCCCGACCATCAATGTTACAAAAATGTACGGATATATAGAAAGCAAAGAACTGAAAGTAACACTATTCCTACAATTGCGATGCCTTTTTCAATGCTATTCCACAGGAGTACTCCCTTGGTTTTTACGACTAATAGGTAGCTCAATACCGCAAGTAATGGAGCAGTAAGAAAAGACATTATGGTAGCAAAGGTGACCATTTGCTTCATGGTCTCTACAAAGTAAAATAGCACAATGATAGTGCCTGTAAATAATACCACTCGCCAAAGTGTGATGGATTTCAGGTGTTTGGTAAAGCGAAGTTCTATTCCTATATGATTCATGACTCTAGGCATAGCGTCAAAACACGTAAGTGTAGTACTAAACATCGTGGTGAATGCAGCTACGGTAATAAACCAATACGACCACGTGCCAAGACAGCTCGTGAATGATTCAATTAACTGAGAGGCAAAGCCACCTGCGGATGCTTGCAGTGGAGCTCCGTTTCCATACATCGTATTGGCGCCTAAGACCAAAAAGCAAATGCCCAACAGTGCAGTACCATAAAATCCTACTTTGAAATCAAACTCTCCTCCTCCCTCTGTTTTGCCCTTAGCTAGCGTCCAGATACTGTGCCATATAGCAATATCCAATGGTGCGGGCATCCAACCTACAAAAGCCAATAAGAACCCCAAATCACTATCCTTTGAAATATCAAAAATAGCTTTAGACCCATTGACCACTTCTCTCCCCACACCAAATGAAAGCGCAAATGCCACTACGGTAGAAACAGAAAGCACTACCATAATGACCTTCATCAGATTATCCAAGATACTAAACTTACCTATCTGTAATATGGCCAGACAGACGAGCAATACTAGGAATGAGAGTATCGGTATGCTCAGATTCACCCCCATATTCTGCAGCAGTCCAGCAGTGACAATAGTGACAGCCGACTGCACCGTAAATACAGTACACACCGTGAGCACAAGCAGCAGAACGACCGCCCATTTTCCCATTTTGCCATAGCCAGACACCAGCGATTCTCCTGTGGCCTTAGCGTATCTAGGACCTAATGCAAAAAATGGATACTTAAAAACATGGGCTAGGACAATAGCAATTATCAGGATATAGCCGTATTGTGCACCCGCCTTCGTACTTTGGACGAGATGAGAAACGCCGATAGCTGCTCCTGCGTATAACAGTCCTGGTCCAAGTGATTTTAGTTTGGTAAGCACGTGGTAAAAGTAATAATTTGGCATAAAAAAAGCAGTCTCTAGTACTAGAGACTGCTTTCATATTTTAAGACGGTTGTATTAACCTACCTTAGAAATAAGGTCTGCTACTCTGTTGCTGTATCCAGCTTCATTATCATACCATCCCATTATCTTCACTGTATTCCCTTGTACCATAGTGGTATCTGCGTCAAAAATACATGAGTGTGGATTTCCTACGATATCAGATGATACCAATGGATCTTCACTGTACTCTAGTATTCCTTTAAGGTTCGTCTCAGATGCTTTTTTGAAAGCAGCGTTTACTTCCTCTACAGTAGTGTCTTTTTTCAATGTTACCACAAAATCTGTAGCACTCCCTGTAGGAGTAGGCACTCGCAGTGAGTTACCATTTAACTTACCAGCAAGATGCGGCAATACAAGACCCACAGCTTTAGCTGCTCCAGTACTTGTAGGTATAATATTAAGTGCTGCTGCTCTAGCTCTACGTAAATCAGAGTGAGGTGCATCTAATAGTCGCTGATCACTAGTGTATGAATGTATCGTAGTCATAAAACCACTCTCTACTCCGATAAGATCATCGAGTACCTTCACCATAGGTGCAAGGCAGTTAGTCGTGCAGCTCGCATTTGAGAGAATAGTCTCTTCGCCTGTAAGCGTCTCATCATTTACGCCCAATACCACAGTCTTCACGTCTCCAGAAGCTGGAGCTGAAATGATTACTTTTTTAGCACCTGCAGTGATGTGCTTACCTGCAGTTTCTGGGCTACGGAAGAAACCTGTACTTTCCAGTACTACATCTACATTCAGCTCTTTCCAAGGAAGGTTAGCTGGGTCACGCTCTGCAGTAGCTGTTATTTTCTTACCATTTACGATGATGTGATCATCAGTGTAGTCTACCGTACCGCTAAACTTACCTTGTACAGAATCGTACTTTAGTAGGTGTGCAAGCGTCTTATTATCTGTAAGGTCGTTAATGGCTACTACCTCTACATTAGACTTTTCTAGAAGGCATTTGAATGCTAATCTTCCAATTCTACCGAAACCGTTGATGGCTACTCTCATTTTATGATAAATTTTTGTTTTGTTACCTGTGAAATTTTAGAAGCGCAAACGTAACGATTTTTTGAAATATTACGGTGGCTTTAGGCTACAAATGGAGACTTAAAGTAAGAATAGTAAGCTTAGACAAGTTAGGCAATCACGGAGGCAGAAAAAAAAAGCCTAGTTTTACTATTTTTTTATTGTGAATTAGAATAATAATATTTCTTTTGCACTCGCCAAACGAAAAAGGAAAGTATGTTCTTACCAAATCGTTTAGTAACGTCATCCGAAGGTTTCGGAGCCGACTACATAGACAGGGATTTCCCCTAGAAATGATACGAGCATTTAATTGGCCCGTTCTCCCGAAGTATCGGGATATCGGATAACCATTTTACAAGGGCCCGTTCGTCTATCGGCTAG
>DNHN01000202.1 GCA_003485825.1 Bacteroidota bacterium
AATAGGCTATACACTGAACGCCCCGCAGTTGCTCTGCTTTAGAATACCAAACCGAAAGGATGTCAATACGCACTAGTTAGCCAAAGACAAGAGAGAAGAAGTCACGCACATTCCCTACTTTGTATATCTTTATTTTAAAGTCTTTTTGACTAATGTCTAACTGGTCACTCATAACAAACCCCTTGAAACCTAGTTTTTCAGCCTCTTTTAGCCGTTGGTCTATTCTATTTACACCCCTTATCTCACCACTTAGCCCTATTTCCCCAGCAAAAACCATTTTAGGTGGAAGTGCTAGGTTTTCAAACGACGAAACGATAGACGCAGCTATACCAAGATCTGTGGCTGGATCATTTATTTTTAGGCCACCTGCTATATTTACGAATACGTCTTGCTGAGATAGTTTGTACCCGCATCGCTTCTCCAATACTGCCAGTAGCATATTTAATCTTTTAATGTCATAGCCATTGGTGTTGCGCTGAGGGTTGCCGTATATCGCTGCACTAACTAAAGCTTGTGTCTCTATGAGCAGGCTTCTATTTCCTTCTAGAGAGGCTACTACACTTACGCCACTGAGGTTTTCACTGCGTTGATTTATCAGTATCTCAGATGGATTGTCTACTTCACGCATTCCCTCATTGGTCATTTCATAGATGCCTAATTCTAAGGAGCTGCCAAATCTATTTTTCAGTGTACGAAGTATCCTGTAGCTGTTTTGTGTTTCTCCCTCAAACTGCAGCACCGTATCTACCATGTGCTCCAGCAGTTTTGGTCCAGCTAGTTGGCCATCTTTAGTGATGTGTCCTACAAGTATAATCGGCACTTCATTTTGCTTGGCGTAGTGTATCAGCAGCGAGCTACTCTCTCTTATTTGTGAGATAGTACCTGGAGTAGAGTCTAGGTACTTGCTAAACATAGTCTGGATAGAGTCAATGATAACTAGGCTCGGTTTATTTTCTTTTAGTTTTTGGATGATATTTTCTACGGAGGTTTCATTCAGAAGCAGACACTCCTGGTTAGTTATGCCTATTCTGTCTGCTCGCATTTTTATTTGATTCAGACTTTCCTCGCCACTTACATACATAACACGCTTATTGATACGCAGCGCACTTTGAAGGAGTAGAGTACTTTTACCTATTCCTGGTTCTCCGCCCAGTAGTATAACGGAGCCCGGTACTATTCCCCCTCCAAGTACTCGGTTTAGTTCTATACCTGGTGCTTTCAGTCGCCTAAGCTCTATCCCCTCCACGCTATTTACTGGAGTTACTACACCGTCTATGTCATTCAGATTCATCATAGCCGCCTTAGGCTTTGTTACTATTTCTTCTTGTAGAGTATTGTATTCTCCACATGAGAAGCATTTGCCCATCATTTTGGGGTAGTTACTCCCGCAGTTTGAGCAGATATATGCTTTTTTAATTTTGGCCATTTTGGTATTCTTTCCGTTGGTAAAGCGAAAATGGTTGTTTTTATAATGGTATAAAAATTATATACAAGATAGGGGCACTTTTGAGTTATTAAAAAAGATAAATTAGAAATAATGTACAAATTGATTAACCGTACTATAAATTTTCTATTTTTGTCCGCAATACGAAATAAGACTAAAAATAAAATGAAAAAATTTACATCGTTATTAATGTTGTTATGTTTAATGACATTCAGTGTTCAGTCAGGTTTTGCTCAAGACGCAGCAGAGGATACTACAGATGCAGTAGAAGCTGCAACAGATGCAGCAGATTCTAATGCCGCAGTAGTGGAAGAAGTGGTTGTTGAAGAAGAAGTAATAGAAGCTCCTGAAGTAGTAGAAGAAAGTGGTCTTCAAGTATTAAAGAAAAAATTCATAGAAGGGGGGCCTGGTTTCATGGCGCTACCTCTAATCTGTCTTATTTTAGGACTTGCTATCGCTATAGAGCGTATCATTTCTTTATTCTGGATGAGTATCAATACAGACAAGTTTGTGGCTCAGATAGAAGGAGAAGTAGTAGCTGGAAACCTAGAAGGAGCAAAAGAAATATGCAGAAATACGCGAGGCCCAATAGCCTCCATATTTTACCAAGGACTTGATAGAGCTAGCCAAGGCGGCACCATAGACGTAGTAGAGAAGTCTGTAGTAAGCTACGGATCTGTGCAGATGGGTCAATTAGAGAAAGGTCTAGTATGGCTATCTCTTTTCATTGCTCTAGCACCGATGCTAGGATTTATGGGTACAGTAATAGGTATGATTGGTGCATTTGATGCGATTAAAGCTGCCGGAGATATATCTCCAGGGGTAGTAGCAGATGGTATCTCAGTAGCACTTCTTACTACAGTAGCTGGTCTTATCGTAGCTATTATTCTTCAAGTCTTTTATAACTTCATCACTTCTAAAATTGATGGGATTGTAAATAGAATGGAAGATTCATCTATCTCTTTGGTAGATATACTTGTCAAAAATAAAGCAGTAAAAGGATAATGGGAAAATTAGGAAAGATAATATACTATGCCGTAGTTGTCTTACTGGTACTGATCTTTGTGGTAGTACTTATAGGAGACAGCTTCGCGGGTAGTGGATTTGGTTTATACTTTACGATTGCACTTGGAGCTATAGCTGTATTGGGTACATTGGTATCCTCAGTTATACACTTGGTCAACAATCCGAAGGGAGCCAAAAGTCTGATCATAGGAGCTGGAGTCCTCATAGCAGTATGTGCTATAGGATACGCAGTAAGTCCAGGCGAGATGGGTCTAGACTATGAGAAGTATGGCGTAGCCAATGCTCACCAATCGAAATTAGTGGATATGGGTATTTACCTGACTGGGTTTTTATCTATCGTATCTATAGTTGCTATATTGGTGTCTGAGGGTATTGGACTATTCAAAAATTAAAATAAAAGACAATGGGAAGCAGAAGAAGAGATATACCAGAAATTAATGCCGGCTCTATGGCCGATATCGCCTTCTTGCTATTGGTTTTCTTTCTAGTAACGACTACCATGGATGTTCCTAATGGACTTCAGGTAGCATTACCACCAATATCAGAAGAACCGCCAGAGGACAGTAAGCAGAAAAAACGTGAGGTACTAGAGGTACTAGTGAACTCTGCAGATCAACTTCTTGTAGAAGGTAGTGTACTTACTATAGATAAGTTACGTCAGAAGACAATGGACCACCTTACCAACGAAGGCAGGAACCCTACGCTGTCTACGACATCTACTAAGGCTATTGTTTCGTTAAAAAATGATAGAGGGACGTCGTATGACATGTACGTGCAAGTGTATAATGAACTTACGGCGGCATACAATCAGGTGCGTGATGACTACTCTATGCAGAAGTTTGGAGTGATTTATTCTAAGCTTGATCCTACTAGAGACGAGGATAAAATAAAGGAAGTTAAGGCGAAGTATCCGAAAAAACTTTCAGAAGCAGAACCAGTAAGTATAGGAGGTTAATAATGGCAAAATTTAAAAAAGACGGAGGAAGAAAGTTACCAGCTATCAATACATCTGCATTGCCAGATATTGTATTTATGCTCTTATTCTTTTTCATGGTAGCCACTAAGATGAGGGATAGGGAGATGAAAATACGTACTCAGCTACCTCAGGCTACAGAAGTAGAGAAACTAGAAAAGAAGTCTAGACTAAACTACATATTTGTGGGACCACCATTGGATAAAGCCTTTGGCACTACTCCACGCGTACAGTTAGACGATGCTTTTGCTACCGTAGATGATATACAGCAGTATATTACTTTACAAAACAGTAAAAAAGATGAGAGAGAAATCCCTTATATGACTACTTCATTGAAAGCAGATAAAACAGTAAAAATGGGTATAGTTACAGATATCAAGCAAGAACTTAGAAAAGTGAATGCACTAAAACTTAGTTATACTGCATCTAAAGCCTCAGAGGATTAGTATTCTTTAAATATATTTCGTAAAAAGGAGAGCATTTGCTCTCCTTTTTTTGTTTTACGAGAAATATGGATTGTTCTTTGCGGTGATTTTACATGGCCGATACATTAGCCTATATAAAGACTCCCATAGAGTTTGAGCTGCGCATCTTTGAAGATAGATTTAAGGATAGCGTAAAGAGCAAGGTGCCTTTACTAGATACTATCATGAACTATATAGTAAAACGTAAGGGTAAGCAGATGCGGCCACTTCTCGTGCTTCACTGCGCTAAACTCTTTGGTGAAGTCAATGAGGCTACCTATCGTGGAGCTGCTTTAGTAGAGCTGCTGCATACTGCTACTTTGGTGCATGACGATGTGGTAGATGAGAGTAATATGCGCAGAGGGTTTTTCTCTATAAATGCACTCTGGAAAAATAAAGTGGCAGTCCTCGTAGGAGACTATTTACTATCTAAAGGCTTATTGCTGTCTCTTAAAAATAAAGATTTCAAAGCGTTAGAAATACTAAGCAGTGCAGTGGAGCAGATGAGTGAAGGTGAACTGCTACAGATGGAGAAAGCCCGAAAGCTGGACATCACGGAGGAGGTATACTTTGATATTATCACCAAAAAAACGGCGTCTCTATTAGCAAGCTGCTGCGGTATTGGAGCCAACAGTACGAATCAGGATGAAGGTACTATAAACGATATCATCGCAATGGGGAATGCCGTAGGTATTGCTTTTCAAATAAAAGATGACCTCTTTGATTATGGAGATAACAAGGTGGGTAAGCCTACTGGTATAGACATAGTGGAGAAGAAAATGACTTTACCGCTTATCTATGCGCTTAATGCAGCGGATAAAACGGAGAAGAGACACATTATCCGTATTATCAGAAAGGATAGGAAGTCCAAGAAGCAAATAGCACAGGTGATAGATTTTGTGAAAGAAAAGGGAGGAATAGAATATGCTCAAACACGCATGATGGAGTACAAGTCTAAAGCTCAAGTACTATTGAATAACATAAAGACAGAATCTTCTACAGCGTACTTGAATGCTCTGATAGACTACGTTATAGAGCGTAAGAAGTAAGAATTATTTCTTTACTGCACCAAACCCAACACTTCTGGTCCTTGCTCAAAAACAACATCAACAGGTATACCTGCGGTACTAAGTTTGTCTAAATCTTGTTGTAAATCGGCAGATACACTTCCATCTTTTTGCATTAGAGCTAGTACTCCTTCTTTGTCTCCATCTCCTTGTAGACGAAGTATGATTTCTGAAAGTCCAGCAATGGCTGTTTTCATTTTATCCATATTTACGGAGTAGGTACCGTTCTTGTTTCTCGTAAATGCTTCTTGCTGGTTGAAGTAATTGAAACGAAGCATATTGGCCTTACCGTGTGCACTACTCGCTCCAAAACGTACGGAGCGGAATATTCCAGCCAAGAAGGTAACATAATAATCCATGAGTTCGCCTTCTTCAAGCACACCTTGCTCTTTTAGTTGTGTTACCATATACAACCCTAAGATATCTGCTTTCCCTTCCTCTAAGGCACTGAATTCTTCCCCTAGAGCCTCACGCACCATTCCTTTACCATTGATGGTTTCTTTTATTCCTAAACCGTGTGCCACCTCATGAAACATGGTATTACTAAAAAACGCATTGAAGGTAATGTGCTTGCGTTGATCTTCTGATATCAATACATCAGATATAGGTAAAAGGATATAGTCAAATTTCGCCCTCATTGCATTTTTTAATTGACTGCGTCTTGTACCGTGTTTTAACTGGATAGCTTCATCATTTGGAAGATTTACAGCTATAGTTTTACTTCCTGCATTGCAGTCTCCGGCATAAAGTATGACGTCGTATGCATTGAGCTGAGCAGCATCACTATTGGGTGTTTCCTGCTTATATATAGCATCTACGGGTAAGTTAGCTTGCAGTTCAGGAAGGTAGCTCGCATACTTCTCTAATTTTTTGCTCCATGACTTGTCCTTTACTAAGATGTACGCTTCATATGCTGTTCTGTAGTTATACAGTTTATCTTCATAGTGCTCTATCGGGCCTATAATGATGTCTAATGTATTGTTTCTCATATTGATCCAAGCGATATCACTGGCATCATAACTATTACTAAGTAGTGCCTGAGCTCTAAGTAGTAAGTAGTTTTTGAGTTCTGGATCTTCACAGATCTCCGCTGCTTGCATGAGGTGACTGCTAGCCATCTCTAATTGGGGTCTAAAAAACTCGTCATAAGGTATGGTATATAGCTTCCCTGCTTCATCTCTCCGTACCATGCTATACTGACCTTTTTCATCTTCTAAGCCCAGTTCTTCAAACTCATCCTTGGTAATATCCACAGGGTATATGTTAGCACCTGGAGGTTTGTTTTCTATATTATCTAAAAAAGGTTTGTCATTATTTAGCCTGTCCCAAGGTCCATAGTTTATCTCCGCAAAGTTGCGTAAGTCAGGATTAGATATGGACTGTAGCAATTGCTCTTTATCACCATATGCTTGTATCCAAAAGAGTTCATTCATCACATCTGCAGCAGCAAAAAGGTGAGGTAGCATGGCTTTTTCTGAAGCGGTCAACTGAGAGAGATCTGTGGTCAGCTTTACAGGTATATAAGTAGTTAGTCCCTTTGTGGCATCATAGTCAGTGTCTTCTGTAGGTCCGGTACTACAGGCTGTGATTAAGAGAATACCTAGTGCTAGTGAGTATATTTTTAACATAATAATGCGAGTATAGTAAAAATATGGAAAATAGCATTTGGCAAATTAGTGAATGATTTATTATAAGGAGTAAAAAAAAAGAGTCAATACCGTTAGAATTAACAGAATTGACTCTTATAATTGGATCGTTTTTGAATTATTATTTGGTTATTGTATGGTCACAATGACCTCCAGTACCACCGTCGTTTCTGCTGCAGTCACATCGACCTCATGCAGCAAATATGCATTTTGAACAAGGGTCTCCTTTGCAAGTTTCAGGATCAAGTCCAAAACCTACGTCCCAAGTGAAAACACCATTATTTACGCCGATACCTGCTCGCATAGCAATAAATTTACCGAGTTCAGGACCTATACCAATTCCGGTAGTTTCTATATAATATAAAGAAGTTACTGTATCCTGAGTAATTGTGAATACAGCCCCAGCAAAGTTATCCATTATTGTGTACTGGTCAAAAATTGAATTGAGTTCGGAATTTGTAGCCGTCAGTGTAAATGTGCCATCGGGATTTAAGGTTCCAACTGTTACTGGGGCTTGTGCTAAGCATCCTAAAGTGGCAAAGAATAAAATAAGAGTAAAAGTTTTTTTAATGGTCATATTGAAAGGGTTTAAAGTTTTTAGTAATTCGAATATATTTATGTACTGCTTAATCGTCAAATTTAATTTTGCAGTCATCATGTTTTTTACAATAACAGTATTTTAAATTTTACAGTTTTTAGTTTTGTGGTTGGTGTGAAGTTTTCAGATCTTACTTTAGAATCACTTTTTAAGAACCAGTAATTACATTTGTACTCATGTTTGGACTAGGTAAGATCACAGAGGCAAAGAAGAAAGCAGAAGAACTAAGGGCACAGCTTGCGAAAATGGACTTTGAAGGGAAATCATACAATGATAAGGTGAGCATAAAATGTTCTGGAGATAAGCGTTTTCACTCACTAGAAATAGACGATAGTATATTCAAAATACGCAGCAGAGAAGAAGTGCAACAGATGGTGCTTGAAGCCATAGATAGAGCGGGTATGCAAGCGGATATGCACGTCAAAGAGGAGATGGCCAAGATTATGCCCAACATCCCAGGGATGGGGTTATAGCTTGTAGTTTAGCCCGAGTGTGAGCAAGGCGGGAGCCCCCGTTGCTACCTCAAAGTGAAGAGCCATTGAAGGATTAAAGTAATACCGTCCTCCAATTGCCACTAAAGACAATGCAGGTCTCCCGCCTCCGAAACCTTTAATAGCGTCAATGTTGCTATTTTCAGCATCGAAGTTTCCTTGCCAAAAAATGAACCCAACTCTAATCGCTGAGTATAATTCAATATTACTCGCCGTTTCATACTGATACTTTGGTACTATGCCGAGATAAAGGCGATTGAGATTTGCAGTGATTGGTGTAATAATAAAGCTAGTATCAATTGCTTCAAATGATTGTTCATTCACTTCTGCGCTAAAATGTTGAATACTGCCAAATGCTCCAATAGTGAATTTTGAAGATGCAGTGTAATCAAATGAAAGACCAAATACAGGCAAATTACTCCCACTTATGATACCTGATGTAGTGCTGTCATTCTCCGCCACTGTTTTTGCTAGTTTAAAAGCAGCGCCAGTAAAACTGAAACCACTATATACACCAACTACTGCGTCCCCTTGTTCTTGGCCATACGACTTCAACGTGATGGAAATTAAGAGGACCATCAACACAATAAGATTTTTCATAACTTTAACTCTTCTACAGGGTCCCAAAAATGGTGTTTAAAATCGACAATTTTATCGGTATCAATTTTTATTCCTTCAGATTCTAGTAACTCTTGCATGCGTGATGGAGTACTAAAATGTGCCTTTCCTGTGAGTAATCCATTCCGATTGACAACACGATGTGCAGGAACAGGCGAGGAAAGGCTATGGGCATTATTCATAGCCCAGCCTACAACTCTTGCAGAACGAGCGGCGCCTAAAAAAGCCCCTATCGCACCGTAAGAAGTCACTCTCCCTTCTGGTATTAGTTTTACCACTTGGTAGACTTGCTCAAAAAAGTCTGATTGGTTACTGTAATTTTTATTAGGCACTGTTTTTGTCGTTAATCTTGATGGTATAAGCAACTAAAGTACGAAGACATACGTCTTTGCACTATTATATTTGCACAAAGTACGAAGTAATAAAAATATGATTAAATATATAACATCACTGATTGGCGTCTTTTTGTTTGTTAGCTCCTATGCACAGTATGACATTTCCGTAAAAGTGGATGGATTATCGTGCAATGATGTGCTATTATTAGCGAACCACTTTGGAGATAAGCAGTACCTCAGAGACACTTCAGAGTGTGAAAACGGAACCTTTCATTTTAGGGGGGATACGAAATTAGAATCGGGTGTATACTTAGTAGTACTTCCAAAGAAAAATTATTTCGAAATTCTGGTTTCAAGTGATGAGAATCAAATGAAGTACAGTTTTACTACTGATACTACGCTAAAACCGGGAGTTATGAAGGTGATTGGATCTAAAGAAAATGATTTGTTTTACGAGTTTAATCGCTTCGCAATTGGTAAGAGTCTTCAAGCCTCAGAACTCAGTAAAAAAATGACCGCTGAAGAAGATGAGAAAAAGAAAGAAGATTTAAAAACGGAACTTGCAGGAATAGGTAAGAGCGTGTCAGCAAAGAGAAATGAAATAGCAGAAGCTCATCGGGATATGTTTATCGGCAAACTATATACAGCCATGCGAGACATGAAACCTATAGATGCGCCGGAAGGAATTGATGCTGAAGAGAAACAGAAATTTCAGTATTTATGGATGAGAGAGCACTATTGGGACAATGTAGATTTAGGGGAAGATGGTTTAGTTAGATCACCCGTATTTCATGGTAAGTTGACGGATTATTTTAAGTCCTATATGCCACCACTAGCAGATACTGCCATTATGATGGGTGATAATCTGATAAATAAAATTGAAGCAGCTGGAAGCCAAGAACAATATAAATATGCGGTTCACTTTCTTTTAGGATACTTTGAGGAGGCGAAGTACATGTGTTTTGATAAAGCGGTATGGCATATGGCTAAAAACTATTACTGTGCAGGTAAGGCGTTTTGGTCAGATTCTGCATACATCGCTAAAATGTGTACCGAAAGTGCTAAAATGGAGCCAACATTATGTGATAAAGTAGCCCCAGATATGAATATGCCGGACTCTAATTTCAAGGAACGTATACGTATGTCAGAGATAGATAAGCCGGTGACAGTATTGGTGTTTTGGGATATCAACTGTGGGCATTGTAAAAAGGAAATGCCTATCATCAGCCGTATGTATGATAGCATGACGAACGAGCATTTCGAAATATACGCTGTATATACTCAAGGAGATTGGGCTGGATGGAAGAAAAGACTAGCAAAGGATAAGTTTAATTTTATCAATGTGGCAAACGCTTTCGGTGAAGATAAGTTTAGAGATAAGTATAACATTCGCAGTACTCCTCAGGTCCTAATTTTAGACAAGGATAAAAACATCCGCTTTAAGAAAATAGGAGCCAAAGATATCGCTAAAACTGTGCTGTACCTGCTAGAAGAGCAGGGTATAGTGGAGCCTGAAGAAAAAGAAGAGGAGGAGAAAAAAGAGTAACTATTTTTTTAGTTTAGCTGATAGGTCTTTGTAGATTTCTCCAACTAATATAGACAACCCTAAGTTATAATAAGGCGAGGCTAACCGTCTAGATTCCTTTGGTCCGACGGCTAGTCGATATCCTACACCGCACTTCAGGCCTACCCATGGAATTAACTCATAATATGCGTTTGTACCTATCTCTATAGGAACTATACGGTATTTTTCAGTGCGAATTTCTGTAGTTTTATCAGTGGCAGTATATCTATATTCTACCTTTCCAATACCGATCTGTATCGGAACACTCAGACTTAGTCTATTGTGATGATAGTAGTCATACTCTACCCCTAGACTTGTGTTATTGGTATTAATGAAGCGATAAACAGAGTCTTGACTAAAGTCCGCATTATTCACTAGTATTGATTGGTTTGCTCTTCCAAAACCGTAGATACCGACCGTAAGTTTCAGTTTTTCATTATAATCTAAGCCTCCAATGATTCCGTAGAGTTTTGTTCTGTTGGACTGTATGAAGGTATTCCGATTATGGAACCCGAAGATGAACTTGGGCTCAGGGGTTTTTAAGGCAGTTTTGATGGAATCAACTAGTTCGTGCTGACCACTAGACAGTAAAGTAGAAAGTGAAAGGAGCAAAAGTAAAATCCCTTTTTTAAGTGGAAGATGAGTCGCTATTCTTTGCATTAACCCATCAGAAGTACTTTAATGTTCGCACTAAATAATTTAACAGCGATAGCGAGTATTATAATTCCGAAAATCTTGTTCAGTATTTTGGCACCTGCGGGACCCAGTATTTTTTTGATTCGGTCCACACTTTTTAATACTATGTAAATGACTATCATATTTAAAATAATGGCAACAATAATATTGAGTGTTTCGTACTCGGCACGAATGGATAGTATGGTTGTAAGTGTACCTGCACCAGCTAGTAGTGGAAAAGCTAATGGGACTACAGAAGCAGTAGCAGTATCTGCATCATCATCCTTGAATATCTGCACACCTAGGAGCATCTCAAAGGCTATAAAGGCCATCAAAATACTTCCAGCTACAGCGAAAGAGCCAATATCTACACCAACAAATTTTAGCATAGACTCACCGAGGAAAAGGAATGAAATCATAATGAGTGCAGTCACTAACGTGGCTATTCCTGGACGGATTGGTGTCTTTTCTTTGATAGCTATAATGAGCGGGATAGCGCCTAGCACGTCTATTACGGCAAAGAGAACTAAGAATGCAGAAAGTATCTGGTTAATATCCATCAGTTAAATTATGGATACAAAGGTGAGTAAAAAAATGTGACTTTTTACACAGGCTTAAAACCTTCAAATGCCTGCTTACAATTATTACAGTAATGCAAACTGCGGCATAGTGTAGGGCCAAAAGGACTTTTCATTTTCGTGTCTTCACTATCGCAATAGGGACACTTGGTAGCCTCTAGTATCTCCATACTAATGTTCGCGCAATTGTGCATAGGAGGTGCTAGTCCGTGTTTTTTGATAGCCGCATGTCCTTCTTCAGATATTAGATCCGTGGTCCATGTGGTTTCAAAACTGGTAGCCACGGTAATTTTACCCAGGTCAGGGTAAGATCCAAGGTGCTCTTTTACCATATCTTCCATAAGCCTAAGAGCAGGGCACCCGGCAAACGTAGGAGTGAGCGTGACGTGGATGTCATTATTCTCAAGTACGTCTATACCCGTTACTATTCCTAGATCTACTATGGATATAGTGGGTATTTCAGGGTCTTTTACCTGCTTTAATTCTTCGCGTATGTATTCTTGTGTTATCATTTATTATTCAAACGGATTAGACCACTTTTGGTTGGTATATACGTCATTACCAGTAAGTGTTGCTAAAAATGCTGCAACTTGTTGTCTTTCCAGTACGGTGAGATTAAGCTGCTGTGGGTTTCCGCCAGGAACTAGTCTGCGATCTATCTGCGGATTCTGGGTAGTGATATTATTGTAGTGACTTAAGACACCTTGAATAGCACCAAAGTTTGCATTGTGCATGAAAAGCCCATTTGCACTACCATTTTGATTTACCACGTCTCTTAGTGTAGGGGAGCGGGTATTGGTAAAATCATTTTCATCACCAGCTATGGTTCCTATGACTCCATTATTTCTTGATGCTGGATCAATATCAAACTCAGGCGCTCTGTGACATCCGCCACACCCTATTCCACCTTCAGTGCGAACACCATCAGGCCCAAACTGGGCAGGGGCAAGAAATAATTGTTTTCCTGCATTTTCATTGGCAGTAAAATTGCTGAATGTTGCCCCATTATTTGGGGCATTCGTTCTACCTTCATCAAACCGAGAATCAAAGGACTGAATACTTCTGATGAATTGAGCTAACGCATTTTGAATGCGTTCTTCTGTTATGCCAGCATCGCCGTATACATATTCAAAAAACTCTTGGTAGTGTGCTTCTCCATTTAACTTTTGGACTAAGTCAGCAAAACTCAAGTTACCATCAGTACCACTATAGCCCATTTCTATATGGTCTTGTATCGGTTGAGTGGTTTGTGCTTCTAATGTAAGAGCTCGTTCGTCCCAAAAGAATTTTACTTCTTCGGCAAAACGGGTGTTAATTAACCTCATGGAGTGCCTCCCAGTAGTTCCATTCACACCGACACTAGCCGCTGCGTCATCGCCGAATGCTAATTCTTGCTTGTGGCAACTGGCACATGCTATAGTATTGTCCACAGACAGCATTTTGTCATAGAACAAAACTCTACCCAAGGTCGCCCCTTTATCGGTTATTTCATTGCCTGCGGTGTTGTCTTTGGTGATATAGCTAGGTATGGTCTGAGTAGCATAATTTGCTAGGTTCTCCAAGTCAATTCGATTCCCAAATTTAGCCTTAATGGCCTCATATGAGTTATCCAATGGTTCAGTGATGATTTCACCTTCATCCTTACAGGCGTAAGTGCCGATTAAGAGGAAAGAAAGTATGAGAAGAGTGATTTTAGTTTTATTCATGATGGCTTCTATTCTACCATTGGACATTAACAGTTTCTATTTTATTCCAATGATATAAGATTCGTGACTTACCAATCCGCACTTGGATCAATGGTATACACCTCAGTCATTTCTTTTAGCAATGGCTGTAGATGCTCAGTGTGCTCTCCTTTTCTACCGCCGTATATTGGTTTCCAGCTTGCAGGACTCGGGATTATGAGGTTACTTTTTTCTAGGAGTGGAGTGACCATAGCTATCCATTTTTCTTGCAGAGCTGCCTC
>DNHN01000172.1 GCA_003485825.1 Bacteroidota bacterium
AATTAATTGTTTTCTGATTTCTCTAAGTTCTTTAGATACACTTTTATCTAAAAGTTTGTCTTCATGTTTTATGATGATACCCCCTATGATAGTTGGGTCTACATCATTCGTAAGATCGATATCTGTCTTACCGAGTAAAGTACTTACATAGCTTTTCATAGTAGCTAGTACATCACCAGTAAGCGCAGTAGCCGTAACTACAGTAGCACTTGCTATCCCTTTCATCTCATTATAAGATGCAATAAAATTAGCAGCAACATTCGCTAACTCACCTTCTCTTCTCTTATCTGCTAATAAGCTTATAAAAGAGCGAGTAGATGTATCCGCGTTGGCAAATACCTTGTTTAATACCGCTTTCTTATCTTCCACTCGTACGATAGGATTATTCAGTAAACTACGCAGCTCTTCCGATTCTGCACAGATGCTTACTATTACCTCCATATCACCTTTCACTGCATCTAACGTATTGTTAGCTGTAGCTAAGTCTAATAGTGACTTCGAGTATCGGGTTGCTATTCTGCTAGTTGCCATAGATTAGTTACTTTGTGCTTTACTTAAATGCTCAGCTACTAGAGCTTCTTGTGCATTTGTATCACTTAGTTCTTTTCTAATTACTTTTTCTGCTATTTCTAGTGAAATTTCACCTACTTGCTTTTTGATGTCAGATAGCGCTTGATTTTTCTCTTTCTCTATCTCACCTCTAGCAGCAGCTATAAGTCTGTTTCCCTCTTCTGAAGCTACTGTTTTAGCATCTGAAAGAATTTTTTCTTTCATCTCCTTAGCTTCTTTGAGTATCGTTTCTCTCTCAGCTCTTGCTTCCGCCAATAGGTTCTCGTTCTCAGCTTTGAGCGAGCTCATTTGAGCTTTAGCCTCTTCCGCAGATTTTAGCGATCTTTCAATAAAGTCTTCTCTTTCTTTCAGTGCCTTCAGTATACCTGACCATGCAAATTTTCGCAAAACGAAAAGCACGGTAAGGAATGCCAACGACATCCAAAACACGAGACCAATATTTGGTGTTAATAATTCCATAATTTTAAAAAATATGAAGTGGGCGAGTTATCCTCGCCCACAATTATATTTTTTTTTAGCCAGCAAGAGCAATCAATAGACAAACGATAATACCGAAGAATGCTGCACCCTCTACAAGAGCCGCTGCTACGATCATGTTTGCACGAATGTCTCCAGAAACCTCAGGCTGACGAGCCATAGACTCTAATGCTGAACCACCGATACGACCGATACCAAGACCAGCACCGATAACTGCGATACCTGCTCCGATTCCTGCACCCATTTGTGCGATTCCGTCTAATAAAATTGTTAAAAGTTCCATTACTTTAAATTGTTACTTGTTTTGATTTATATTTATTTAAAAAAATTCTTATTCACTAATTATTAATGCTCGTGTGCATGCTCTTCTACCGCACTACCTAGGTACAATGCTGATAATAAGGTAAACACGTAAGCTTGTAAAAATGCTACTAAAAGCTCTATACAGAACATAAAGATAGAGAATATCACCGAAACGATAGACACTCCATATCCACCTGCAGCACCATACAAGTTATCAAAGATAAATATCAAACTGACGAATGCTAATATAATAATGTGTCCCGCAGTGATATTCGCAAACAAACGTAGCATAAGTACTATCGGTTTTGAAAGAAAACCAATAAACTCAATAATAAACATCAATGGAATAGGCACTTTAAGCCACCAAGGAACTCCAGGAGTCCATAGTATGTGCATCCAGTAATCTTTATTTCCGTTAGCCGCAGTAAGTACAAATGTCATTAAGGCTAGAACTAACGCTACGGCAATATTTCCTGTCACGTTAAACCCTCCAATAAACGGAATAAGACCCAATAAATTGGCTATCCAAATAAAGAAGAATACGGTCAGTAAATACGGAAGAAACTTCTCATACTTTTTACCGATAGACGGCTTTGCTATTTCATCCCTTACAAAAACGATAAGTGGCTCCATAGCCGACTGTATCCCTTTTGGTGCTTGACCTTCTCTTTTAGCATACCCTTTAGCAGCAGCTATAAAGATAATCAGCAACAATATAGAGGTTAAAAATACTCCAGCTACTGCTTTAGTAATGGAGAAATCCAATGGTTTAGAATAGATGGGCTCGTTCGTCTCTTCTTCATGTCCAACAACTAATTTACCGCCTGCTTCATCTGCATGGTAAATCTTTTCGTGATCCATTATGTAGCCATTGTGCGCTTCACCACCAGCAAGGTGATGTGAGCTAAACGGACCTACTAAACCTCCATTTTTGCTATCCCAAAGAATGATCGGTAATGGGATGTGAAAATTACCAATGTGAATTTCGTGATTATCTAGAACGTGATGTATGATCACATCTCCAGGTACAAAGGTTTCTTCTCCGTGTTTTTCCTCTCCGCCAGAAGCAATTGCTCCAAAAGACGTCATTAAAACGAGTAAAAGAGCCAAAAATCTGGCTTTCGGTGTGCTCATAAGGTTCTGATAATTAGCTTGTTGTGTTATCAAGGTTGCTACTTTTTTCGGCCCGCAATTTAGACACTAATTGAGATATTTCAAATATTGTATAAAATAAATATAAAATTAAATAGAACACGATAAACTCTTTAGACTTTATCTCACTCACCATCAGATATATAGCTAAGAAAACTAAGCATAAAAGCATGCGTATTCCTATAGCTCCCATTATTCCAGTAAAAAACTGAGAATTAGAATCACTAACCACTGCTCGCTGTGTCTTTAATCCGATCACTATCCCTACTGCATAATAAAACACTAGCGCCAACCAAAACCACCACTGCTCCTCATTGCCCTTGCAATAAAAGAAAACCATAAGTGCTACCGCAAAAACGAGTGTCATTGCAGTCAATTTACCTATAAACTTAAAACTCATATTACTTTAGACTTTTTATTAGGATGAATATGACTGCAAATACCGCTATAAATATAGCAACAAGCAAGAAAACTGATTCTAAATTAAGGTAGCTATCCAAGGCCTTCCCCGCGAAAATGAGCACTAAGGTAATCGCCACCAGCTGAAAGCCGAGTCCAACAAATTTTACAGAGTTATTAGGCCTTGGCTGCTTGGCCATGTTTAGCACTCGTATCTTTGGTCATAGAGACCGCATTCCCCATAATACAAGAGCCATTAAACTCTCCACCATTTTCTACGACTATTTTCCCCGTTTTGATTTCGCCTTTTATCTTACCACTACTTTTGATCAGAAGCAGCTCACTCACATTAAGATTACCATTCACTGAACCACTTAGATCGCAGCTCTTTGCGGTTACATTTCCTACGATCTTGCCACTCACCCCAAGTACACACTTCGATGTGGTAGACACGTCTCCGTGCACCGTCCCATCTATTCTTAGGTCTCCTGCCGAGCTAAGGTTCCCCTCTATCGTCGTACCCTCTCCTATCACATTAATTGCTGAATTCGTTTGCGGTACTGTTTTTTCCTTTTTACCTAACATATGTATCCTCTTATTTTAGTTTGCTTGTGTGTTTTAAAAATGAATATAATTCTGTGGATTAACTGCCACGCCTCTCTTCCATAGCTCGAAGTGCAAGTGTGGACCAGACGAAAGCTCTCCTGTATTCCCTACTAAAGCGACCGCATCTCCTGAATTTACAAAGGCACCTTCTTTTTTAAGCAGTACCGCATTGTGTTTGTACACCGATATGAAATTATTTGGATGCTGAATAATCAATGTATGCCCTCCACTAGGAGTCCATGCACTAAATATCACCGTCCCTTTCTGGATGGACTTAATCACCTCTTTACTCTTGGCCGCGATATCTACGGCAAGATGCTTCCTATCTACATTGAAGGTGTCACTGATAACTCCTTTAATCGGTACAAAAAAGTTATAATCATTGGCCGTAGGCTCTGCTGGCCGAATGTGAGATACAGCGGCTATGGGCTGCTCCACCGCAGCTACTTCTTCCTCTTCAGTCGGACTTTCTACTTCAGTCATATTGACACTTACATCTTCTCCGGACAATACCTTTCCTAGCACCTCTGATTGCAGTCTTAGTTGGCCTAAACTAGTTTCCAATGAATCTATCTTTTGAAGCATTTGATACTGTTCCATACCACTGTACTTCGCACTCTTGGTCGGAAAAAAGTGATTCAGTGGGGTGTACGCCAGCAGCATGTAAATCACTGCTCCAAACAGTAAAAGTCCTGTACTGGTAAGTATTAAAACATTAAACGGAGTAAGTACCACAGATACCATTTCCTCAAGATTATCGTCTTGCCTGAGGATTATTCTGTACCTATTTCTGAACTTCGTTGATATTTTTTTTCGTAAAGAACCCAACTTTTATCGGTGTTTGCGTCGTTTTTAAAATATTTTTGCTGACTTAGCAGTTATCTGATTGCAAAGTTAACAAGAAATAAAGATTTGAGGACACGTAAATACATAACATTACTCATACTCCTGGCCGCTTGCAACCATACTATGGCTCAGTCGAATGACGATCCATGGCTAAAGAGAAATTGGAATAACATGGTAGCTCGGTTTAATATCTACTTTAATGCCACCCAAAAACTCGAAGCGGCAGTAGATGATTTAGCTACTAAACAGGTAGATGATTTCAATGAAATCATTGATATATATCCATACGGAACAGAGGAGGATGCTAAAAACATGCGTGCTCCTATGGAGGAGGCTATGAAAAAAGCCTCGAAAGTCATCCAAAACAAACCCCGCAGCAAGTGGGCAGACAATGCCTATTTCATTATCGGACAAACTCAGTTTTTTAGTGGTGATTACTATGCTTCTATAGAGACTTTCCAGTTTGTAAACAATGCCTACAAGGACGAAACCATCAAGGCCATGAGTCAGCTTTGGCTGATGAAAAGCTACATACAGCAAGGTAAATTTGATGATGCTGAAGCCATCTACGGATTGATAAAAAAAATAAAAAGTACGGACAGTGAATTCATAACCGGACTTAATCTTTCCGCAGGAGACCTTATGGTGAAGCAGGGCAAAAATGCTCTAGCTATCGATTTGCTCAAAAAAGGACTCGATAAGTTAAAAGACCGAACGCTTCGCTACCGAACACACTTCGTCCTAGGCCAGCTCTACTTAGAACAAAAGAAATACAGTAAGGCCAATGAACACTTTATCAAAGTGCTTCGAATGAATGCACCCTATGAATATGTTTTTCAAGCCAACCTAGGCATGGCTAAATCTACTTCAGAAGCTGGAGGTCAAGGTGCCCAAAAAACAAAAAAATACCTCAAGCGTATGCTCGAGGATGACAAAAACATAGAGTACTATGATCAGATTTACTATGAATTAGCAAAGTTGGAATTTGCTACTGACAACGAGAAGCAAGGCTTGGTTTACATGAAGCAGTCCGCCTCCGCCAAAAAGGCTAACTCTACTCAACTTACTAAAACATACCTATTTCTCGCTGACTACTATTTCGATAATAGAAAGTATGATAAAGCACAAGCATACTATGACAGCTCGGTAGCTATAATTCCTCAAGACTACCCGAATGTAGATAATATAAAAACCAAGCACAGTATTCTATCTAAACTCATCGAAAACATAGAAACTATACGACTTCAGGATAGCTTACTCACATTAAGTGCTATGGACCGTGACGTTTTAGATAAGCAGATAGATAAACTGATAGAGCAAGATCAGGAAATCGAGCGTTTAGCGAAAGAGGAAGAAGCCATACGCAGAGAGCAGGCTCTCATTGATGCGCGAAACCCCAGAAGCGGAGGAGGTATAAATGCTCCCATTGGGAGTGGTTCTTCATGGTACTTTTACAATACCAGCACAGTAGCTAGAGGCACCAATGATTTTGAGCGAACGTGGGGCAAGCGAAAGCACGCAGACTTCTGGAGATTCCTAAATAAGACTGCTATGACCGATGCACTTGCTCTAAAGTCTAAATCGGACGATACACAAGAAGAAAAAAGCGACCCTGATACCTACAACAGTTCTAAGGATAAAGAGCAGGAAAGTCTTCTAAAGGACGTAGCAGCTGATAAATTAAAATACTACGAAAACATCCCCTTTAGCTCTACCGCCCAGCTAGTGGCCAAAAGAAAAATCCAAGCGGCTTATTTAGGCATTGGGAGGATCTACTTTGACGAGCTAAAAGAATACGTGCAGTCAAAGACGAATCTGACTACCCTTCTGTCCAAGTATCCGAATACGGCTCATAAGCCTGAAGCATTATTTTATCTCGCTAAAAATTCAACGGCCTTAGGGGATAGTGCAGGAGCAGCTGAGTATGCTAAAATAGTAGCAGATGAATTTCCTGAGACTGCGTACAATAGCGTCCTCAATAATAAAGAAATCGTAGAAGACAATAGTGATGTAGAAGTAGTAGCGCTATATCAAAAAATGTACGAAGCCTTTCAAAGCGATAATTTTAAAGAGGTGATTCGCATCAAGAAAAAGATAGACACAGAATATGCGGGGAATTCTATCCAAGCTAGAATAGACTATCTCTATGCGCTGACCATAGGCAAAACGTCTGGCAAAGCCGATTACCTAAAAGAGCTAGAAAGTATAAAAGAGTCCTATGTAGGTACTGCCATAGGTGAACAGGCTGCTTACACTATCAGGCTACTCACCGCAGATGACGAGTTAGCAGATGGTAGCACATCTAGTTTCTCCTCTAAACTCGACGGGGTACACTATTATGTGCTCACTGGCAACACCGAAAACAGCCCCCAAGTGGAGCTAGACTTAAGTGACTATAACAACAGGTTCTTTGGAACAATTCCTTTGCAAGTAACCAGCCTAGTCTTTGATAAAAAGCAGCTCTTCTACATCAAACAGTTTGAGAGTAAGACCACAGCTTCAAAATACCATAAAGAGATGGAAGCCAGTGCCAGTTTCTTAAAAGAAATAGGACTAAAAAATGCAAACTTCTTTGCTATTACACCGGAGAACTTTAGAACGCTCGTCAAACTAAAAGACGACAACGAGTACATTCAGTTCTTCTCTAAAAAATACAACTAACACATGTCAACTACTGCTAAAACTAAAAAATCATCGAGCAATAAATGGATAAAAGGCCTTTGGAAACTATTCGTAGCCGGGCTGCTCTTTGTCTTGCTATTTTTACTCAGTATTCGTTTTGGCTTATGGGGAGCACTTCCAGATACCAAGGAGCTAGAAAACCCTAAAACGAAGTTGGCTTCTGAAATCTACTCTTCTGATGCTAAAGTGCTGGGAAAAATGTTTTATCAAGAAGACAGAACCAACAGTGACTTTGAGGACTTACCACTTCACCTAAAACAGGCTCTCATTGCCACGGAAGACGAACGTTTCTATTGCCATAGCGGAATTGACGGAAGAGCATTACTGCGTGCTATTATAATGCTTGGGAAAGACGGTGGAGGAAGTACCATTACACAACAGCTTGCCAAAAACTTATTTCACCGAGAAGAGGTAAATAAAAGTAACCGTATCATCCAAAAACTGAAAGAATGGCTACTCAGTGCGGAGATTGAAAAGCGATACACCAAAGAAGAAATTATCCTAATGTACTTTAATACAGTACCCTATGGAAACAGCTTCGGCATCAAATCTGCTTCGAAAAGATACTTTAATAAAAAAACCATAGACTTAAAGATAGAGGAAGCTGCAGTGCTTGTGGGCATGCTAAAAGCCAATACTTACTACAATCCGGTACGCAACCCTGAAAATGCAAAAAGACGCCGTAGCGTAGTGCTGAAGCAAATGAAGGTCAATGATTACATTACACAAAACGAATACGACAGTTTGCGCGTACTCCCGCTTGTGACTGATCATAATTTTGTAGATCATAACACAGGAACAGCCCCTTACTTCCGCTCTCACCTTACACAGTGGATGAAACAATGGACTAAAAACTATGCTGCTAAAACGGGTGTTAAATACAACATTTATGACGATGGCCTAAAAATCTACACCACCATTGACTCTAGATTACAAGAGTATGCTGAGAAAGCTGTACAAAATCACATGAAGACATTGCAGCAGCAATTTTTTGATGAAACTGCTAGGCGCAATAGAGACCCTTGGTACGGGGAAGACGAGAATGGCGATTTGGTCAATGACCCGGAATACCCGGCGCGTATGATGAAGCGCACTCAGCGATATAGAAGTCTGAAAAAACAATACAAAAACGACCAAGACTCCATAGACTATTATCTTAATAAGCCCGTGCGCATGAAACTCTTCTCGTGGAATGGGGAGATTGACACAACACTAAGTCCTATGGACTCACTGAAGTATTGCAAGCAGATTCTGCATGCTGGATTCATGAGTTTTGAGCCACAGACAGGGCATATTAAGGCTTGGGTTGGCGGCATTAATCATACCCATTTCCAGTACGATCACGTGAATAAGAAGGCTACACGTCAAGTGGGCTCCACCTTCAAACCGCTGGTGTATGCACGTGGTTTAGACGATGACAAGCTACAGCCGTGTGAAAAAGAGAGCACAGGCCCAGTGATAGTAGAGTACGGAAATGGTCAAGAATGGAGACCGCAAAACTCAGGAGAAGTACCTCCAGAAGTGACATTCTATCAGGGACTACAACAGTCCATAAATACGGTCACCGCTCGTGTGATGAAAAGACTAGGCCCGAATAGTGCCGAGGTAGTGCGACAGACCGCAGGCCAAATGGGAATAGACGAAAGTAAATTTGAACCTTATCCTTCCATCGCCTTAGGTACCATGGACATATCTGTTTTTGAAATGGTAGGCGCATATGGCACATTTGCCAATGGAGGCACCTTTGTAGAGCCCATTTTTGTAACTCGAATAGAGGATAAAAATGGAAATATTTTGGAAGACTTTACCCCAGAAAAAAACGAAGCCATCCGTATGCAGACAGCTTACATC
>DNHN01000109.1 GCA_003485825.1 Bacteroidota bacterium
TTGTGTTTTGAAAGTCGAGATTTAAGAGCCGCACCTTCAACGCTCTACATGCTTACACATCTATCGGCCAACCCGTCAAAAGCCAGAACAGCCCCATAGGATTATTGGTATCAGATGATATCTCAATGAACGAACTTCAAAGGTAACGTCAAAAATCCACTCAAAGGCTCTCTTTTGCTATAAATAGGGCATTTTTTACGCTATCCTGTCCCAAACATATACCTTCGTAGCCCGTTATTATCTAAATGCCTTAAACATACGTACCTCACCGCAACTAAAAAAGAGAATAGAAAAATGAAAATTGGCCTTATACGAGAATGGAAACAACCAGCAGATAAGCGAGTAGCGCTTACTCCTTCGCAGGGTCAGCAGTTTAAACTAAACTATCCTGAAGTAGAGCTCGTGGTAGAGGAGTCTCCAGATCGTACCTATACGAAGCAGGACTACACTGCAGTGGGTATTGAGGTGGTATCCGATATGACAGACTGTGATATTCTTATAGGGATTAAGGAAGTGCCCATAGATAAGCTGATACCGAATAAAACGTACCTCTTCTTTTCTCATACCATTAAAGCACAAGCGTACAATAGAGACCTGCTGCAAGCCATACTCCGTAAAAATATTAGCCTCATAGATTATGAGCCACTTACGTGGAAAGAAGGAGGCAGAATACTTGGTTTTGGGAAGTGGGCTGGAGTAGTAGGTGCATACAATGCATTTCTTACTTGGGGTAAAAAAACGGGTAAGTTCAATTTGCCCGCAGCATACGAAGTCAATGATTATGAGGAATCTATCCAATTATTAGCAGGACTAGAACTCGGTAAAGCACGTGTAGTCTTTACGGGAAATGGGAGAGTGGCAGAGGGCATAAGAGAGGTGCTCGAGGGAATGAAAATAAGAGAGTGCTCACCACAGGAATTTATCAGTCAGCCGTCAAGAGGAGCACATTTTACTCAGTTGACAAGTTGGGATTTATACCACCGCAAAGATGGGGGTAAGTGGAATCAAGATCATTTCTATGCACATCACGACGCGTACTGTTGTGAGTTTGACAACTTTTTGCCGTACACAGATATATTGATTAATGGGATGTATTGGGAGGAGGACCTGCCAGCACTATTCACCAAAAGTGATACGAAGTCCGAAAACTTTAGTATAAAAGTAATCGCCGATATCACCTGTGATGTGGAAGGTAGTGTGCCCATCACTATGGAGGCTACGGATATCTATAACCCTACATTTGGGTGGAGTAAAACCGAACAAAAACAAGTAGAACCCTACGGTAAAGACACCATAGATGTGATGGCGGTAACTAACTTACCTACCGAAATGCCCAAAAACTCCAGCACTGAATTTGGAAGACTTTTTTTAGAGCATATAGCCCCATTGCTAGTATCGGGAGATAAGGATGACATCCTAAAACGGGCAAGAATCACAGAAAATGGTCAGCTTACGGAGCAGTTTAGCTACCTAACAGATTTTGTATCGTAGTGAGATACGAAAAGATGTAACTATTCATTAGGAGTTCATTCAAGCGTAGCTTTTTCGCAATCCTTTCTGTGTACGATTAATACACCTGCTCACTTCTTCCGTATCACCATCAGTCCGTCTCTTACAGGCATGAGCACGTTTTCTACTCTATCATCCTGAGTGATTTTCTTATTGAATTCGTCTAACGCTCGTGTGTCTGCATCTTTCGCTATTTCAGCCTGGTCCAGTATCTTTCCACTCCACAGCACGTTGTCTGCTATGATGATAGCTCCACTAGGAAGTGTATCTATAAGTAAATCATAGTATGCACTGTAGTTGGACTTATCTGCATCTATAAAAACAAGATTAAACGCTTCATTCAGTTGAGGAATAATATCCAGGGCATTGCCTATATGCAGCTTGATTTGATTGGCATACGGAGATTGTGCTACGAAGGTATTTATCCGTGTTTCCAGCTCTTCATTGATGTCTATAGTATGCAGCACGCCATCCGGAGCTAGTCCTTCTGCAAGGCATAGAGCTGCATAGCCCGTATACGTGCCTATTTCTAGTACGGCCTTAGGCTGTATCATTTTACTGAGCATGCTGAGCACACGGCCTTGTATGTGGCCGCTAAGCATACGAGGAGCTAGTACATTCGCATACGTATCTCTGTTGAGTTTGGCGAGCAGTGCTGGTTCTGGTGAGCTGTGGCTTTCTGTATATTTTGCTAGTGTTTCGTCTATGAATTCCATATGTATTTTTTAGGGTAGTTTAAAACTTGCTTCTAATAGTGCGTGGTCACTCTTGATATCGGAGACACACTTATAGCTAGTGCATGTGAGTTCTTCATCGTGCAGTATGTAGTCTATGCGCATTATAGGGAACGGCTTTAGGTAGGTAGCTCCCCATCCGTTTCCTTTTTCTATAAAGGCATCCTTTCTTCCTTTTTTCAATGTCTCATAAGTGAAGCTCTGAGGAGTATCATTGAAATCTCCGAGGATAATTACCGGATATGGGCTGTCTTCTAGCGCCTCCAATACAGTCTTTGTTTGATTACTTCTGCGTATGATTAACTTACGTAGTCGTTTAGCAAAGTTAAGGGCGTAGCTTTTATACTCATCACCTACCTCCACGTTAACTAGCGTATGGTAATCTCTTGAGGATACCCCGTTAGACTGCAGGTGAGCAGCCATAAATCGGATAATAGTACCGTCTACGTCTATATCAAAGTATGCCGCCATGTTATTGGAAAAATGGTCGTACTTGATCCGTTCCCAATTGACAATTTTATGCTTAGAGACTAGCTTTATTCCGTAGTCGTATCTATTTTGCTTGGCGTTTAATCGTATAAACTGCTGATGCGGGTATGCTTCAGAATTTACACTTCCTTTTTTATTGAGCCACTCCAGTAGTACTGCGACGTCATACTCTTTTTCCGTAAGGTATTCGTCTAATTCTTTGGAGGTATTCCCATTGTCATAGACTCGAAGTACGTTGGTGTTAAAGGTGCAAATTTTGATATCTCCGGGAGCGTATGTACTTGTATTGAACTGGATATTTCGAGCTATAAATTGAAAACCTATCAGTATAAAAAATACATTGTACATCCATCTTCGTTTCTTTAGGAATATCCAAAGTAGCGCTAGAAATAGATTAAGAAGTAAGAGGGGCTTATAGATTAAGCCAAAGAAAGATACAGGCCAAAAATCACTAGGGTCTATATAGGGCGAAAGGTATGCTATAAGTAAAGCTACGATGGCCAGAGCATTTACCAGATCAGTTATTTTACTGATAAGCTTTTTCATTCACTGGCTTTAAAAAGAATGTCTTTCTCCGCTTTGGACAGGCTATCGTAACCACTTTGAGAGATTTTATCCAATATAGCATCGATTTCTTCTTGGTTGGGTTGGTGCTTTTTAAATGTTCTATCCTCCTGAACCTTGCGCTCGTCTACCACAGCCTTCATCTTTTTAGTTTTCAGGCTAGCAAAGCTAAACGTGGGAAACTCTATTCTTCCTTGTAACTCAAGGATATATATCATTCCGAATATTGCCCCTCCAATATGTGCGAATAGTCCACCCGTATTGTCACTTACAGGAAACATGTATAAATCACGAAACACGAAAAAAAGTGCTACCCATCTCAATTCTATGGTGAAGAGCCCAAACGGACGTACCTGATAGCGAGGGAGATAAAGTCCGGTAGCCACGAGTATAGCCGTGACACCTCCAGAGGCCCCCAGTAGTTTTTTGTACTGCTTTACTTCTTCAAATATGGGGAAGACATTGAAGCTAATGACAAAGAGTGCCGCTCCAGCAAGACCACCATAAAGAAAGATTTTCCATACCTTTTTGGCATCCATGAAATCTTCCAATATTCGACCAATAAAATAGAGCAACAGCATGTTGCCGAATAAATGCCAAAAGCCACTGTGAAAGAAAATATTAGTGACGATACTCCAAGGCCTGATTAGGAGGACACCCAGATTACTCGGGATATAAAAGTATTGTAAGAGCTGACTAGGCTCAAAACCAGATAATTTAGCGATGATACCTACGAAAATCGTAAACACGAATACGCCTAGATTAACCATTATAATCTGGCGGATAGCTGAGCCTCCTTTATTGTACTCGTATTTTATCTTTTCCCAAGCAGTCATTCGCGTCTAGTATAACGTGTTTCTATTGTTTTTATTCCAATACTTAACAAGCAAGAAGCCAAATAGTGCACCGCCTAAGTGCGCAAAGTGCGCTATGCCTTCTTGCACACCACTTAATCCTGCGAATAGTTCATATGCAGCATACGCTCCTACGAGATATTTCGCTTTGATGGGCATAGGAATAAACATAAGATACAACTCCGTGTTTGGCCAGTACATAGCAAAGGCGACGAGTATCCCAAACAGAGCTCCAGAAGCTCCCAACACCGAACTATTGGCTATGTATGCTCCTTGGGATCCGTAGTAGCTCATCACTGCTGTGTGCAGTATTGCTGCACCTAGTCCTGTGATCAGGTAGAAGTTTAAAAATCGCTTGGCTCCCCACATTTGCTCTAGCCGAGCGCCAAACATCCATACCCCAAACATATTGAACAGAATATGCATCAAACTGCCATGCATAAAGATATGTGTAAGCACCTGCCAGCCACGGAATTTAGGACTGGAGTAGTGGAATAATGAGAGCTTCTCCGTTAGTAGTTGCTCATAGCCGAAGAAATAGGTTGCGATGTACAGCAAAACATTAATAATGATAATGTTTTTAGTGACTTCGGGGACATTAAACTGGTTACTTCTAAATTGCATCTATACTCTTATTGAAAAAAACGTTCCAAACTGTTTTTTGATAGTTTCACGATGATGGGTTTCCCTGAATTATCTGTAGTATACTGCTCACAGTGGAGCAGATCATTTATTAGTGTCTTCATTTCTATCACGCTCAGCGCCTTGCCTGCCTTAATGGCAGCGTTCTTAGCGGTAGCTTGTTTTAAAGCGTCTTTCTTCTCTATTTTGAGCTCTTGGTAGTTGGTCTTAAAATCTTCCAATATCTGCATCACCACGCCTGCTCCGTCTGCCTTACTGAGCTCACTAGGGAGTCCGTTAATTATTATTGCATTTTTACCAAACTCACTTGTATCAAAACCGAGCGCATTGATATGCTCTTGCACGTCTAAGTACAGGGCGTAATCTGCTTTACTCAGCTCTATGGTTCTTGGGAAAAGCAGCTGTTGTGAGGCGATGAGCTGATTTTGCTGAAACCGCTCATAGAGTATTTGGGCATGAGCCCTGTGCTGATTTACTATGGATAGTTCCCCTTCTATTTTGACGATGATAAATGCATTTTCTATCTGAAAAATATCATTAATCTCAATGGTGCTAGTGGTCTCTGGAGTGGTCCACATCTCTTGCTGTGGTTTTGCCACTGAATGTACAGGCACATTGAGCAGTTCGTCTAGTTTTTCCCAGTCGGTAGGGATGCGTTCCTTTTGCTGATCAAACGGGTTGAATCGTGCATTTGGTGCTGAAGGTTGATAGCTGGATGGACTATTCGTAGAGGTGTGACCTAGCGCATTGTGTAGCTGCGTATCCGTAGGAATCACAAAATGTGCGCCCAGTGTTTTTTTGATTACGGACTGCAAAAGAGTATAGACATGCCGGCCATCTTCGAACTTTACTTCGTGCTTAGTCGGATGTATGTTTACATCTATCTTACTGGGGTCTACTTTCAGAAAAAGGATGAAAAACGGATAGCTTTTTTCCTGTAGCAGTCCACCGTAGCCTGAGGATATAGCGTGATTAAGGTAGTGGTCTTTTATGAACCGTCCGTTGGCAAATAAGTATTGATTGCCTCGCGTACGTTTGGTGAGCTTGGGTGAGCCGATGAAGCCTGTGATCGTTACTATTTCTGTTTCTTCAGTAGTTTCTATGAGCTCTTCTTCTTTTAGGTTGAACAGTTCTGCTATTCTCGTTTTGAGGTCCCCTCCTTTTAGCCTACTCAGGTTCTTATCTTGGTTGTAAAATTCAAAACCGATGGTAGGATAGGCTAATGCCATGCGCTGGTATTCCTCAAAAATATGCTTGGTCTCTACAGAGATACTTTTCAAGAAATTTTTACGAGCGGGGAGGTTGTAAAAAAGGTTTTTTACGGTGATGG
The DNA here is from genome assembly GCA_003485825.1 of Bacteroidota bacterium. Taxonomy (GTDB): domain Bacteria; phylum Bacteroidota; class Bacteroidia; order NS11-12g; family UBA9320; genus UBA9320. Next base: position 6,123 of record DNHN01000109.1, read on the forward strand.
ACGTTCCTTGAGTAGCGGCAGTATTTTCCTGAGTTTCTAATGTGCCAGCATTTATTACTATGCGGGTGCCCACGCTTTCATTTGGGCTTTTAGTTTTCATCTCCACCTCACTTACTGAGGCTATACTGGCGAGTGCTTCTCCTCTAAAGCCAAGTGTATGCAGGTTATAGAGATCTTCTGCCTTGGTGATTTTAGAGGTAGCATGTCGTTCCCAACACATGCGAGCATCAAAGGCATTCATGCCCTTGCCATTATCATCTACTTGAATGTGGGTACAGCCGCCATTTTTGATGTATAGTTTTATAAGAGTGGCACCAGCATCTACTGCATTTTCTAACAGTTCTTTTACAACGGATGCAGGGCGTTGTACGACTTCTCCAGCGGCTATTTGGTTAGCAGTACGTTCTGGTAAAAGTTGTATGATTCCTGACATCTAAAAAAGGCTTATTTGGATAAGCCTCCGAAGATAATTTCTAGGATGTTAGAATTCCAAAGTTTGTACGAAATAACCGTTAAAATAGATACAATAGCTACTATTCGAATGCTGTAGTACTTCTGGGAGGGGATAGTTCCGTATCGCGTATCGATTTGTTTGGTCTTGTAGGCGCGTCGGATATTTGCTTTTACGGAGTCGCTGTCGTGTTCCAGCTCACCCATTTCACGCTTGATATCATCTACTCTAGCGTGGAGTTCTTCTTTAGATTCATCGTAAAATACCGGAGTGTAATTGAACTTACGATGGTGAGGAAGTCTAGAAAATCTAAGATTTATCATCAGTGTACAAAATTAAGGTTTTTAAAACTATAACGCAGAAGCCCTTATTTGTGTGAATGGAATTGAGGAATGGGAGGATGTAGTTTAATAGGGCTTTTGATAAAACGAAAAAGGGTTCTGCTGCTGGATGTGGCTTGGGAGGACTACGACATATTCTGATGACCTTATTTCTTACAGCGTAGAAGCACCTGCAAGTTGACACTAGCTTTTTTATAATCCTAGCTATAAGTTAGGATTAGTTGAGGTTTTAGACATAAAACCATATTGTATCCAAATTTATCTAAAGATATGGTTTATTCAAAGAAAAAAGTAGATGTATACCAGTATCACGATAGATAAGTATTCATATTTTGAGGATATAGTAACCGACCAAATATAGGCGTTTTTAAACAAAAAAGTCCCGCCGTTAAGCGAG
>DNHN01000335.1:0-2175 GCA_003485825.1 Bacteroidota bacterium
GATTAACCGTTCTTGAGTGTGACTCTGGTCACTTCACAATCTTTATAGAGTAAGTATACTTGCTGTATATTTTATGAAACATTTACTTAGCATCGCATTTTTATTAGCCACAGTGTTAATACAAGCTCAAAACACACCTTTTTCCGTAGCTCTAGAACCTATGAACATAGAAGGTTTAGGTGGCGTACAGTCCTATGCCTTTGGACAACACGAAGGAAAATGGCTCATCGTTGGAGGTAGACTGGATGGGCTACACCAAAGACAACCGTTCGCAGCATTCAGTCAATCTGGAAACAACACTCAACTCATAGTTATAGATCCTGTTGCAAAGCAAAAATGGACCACACCACTATCGAGTTTACCTACGGGTATACAGGAGCAACTCAGCTCCACGAATATGGAGTTTTACCAAGAGGGTGATTACTTATATACCCTAGGTGGCTATGGATATAGCGCCACGGTAGGAGATCATACTACGTTTGCTAATCTTACGGCAATAAATGTACCTGCGACTATAGATGCGATTATAAATGGGACTTCCGTTACCTCCTATTTCAGACAGATAACAGATACTAAGTTTGCCGTGACAGGCGGATACCTCAATAAAATTTACGATACCTACTACCTCGTGGGTGGTCAAAAATTCATTGGACGATATAATCCTATGGGGCCAAATCACGGACCTGGATTCACGCAAGAATATACAGATGCTATACGCAAGTTTAACATATCAGACAATGGTACTACTTTAACCATAGTGCATTTAGCTGCCCTTTCAGACCCTGCAAATCTTCACCGACGAGATTACAACGTCGTACCTCAAATAATGCCAAATGGAGAAGAAAGTGCAACTGCTTTTTCGGGAGTATTCCAACAAACTATAGACCTGCCTTTCCTTAACAGCGTAGATATAGATAGCTCAGGATACAGTGTAAATAATAATTTTTCACAATACTACAATCACTACCATTGTGCTCATATACCCTTGTATAGTGCTGCGCAAAACGAGATGCACACCGTATTTTTCGGAGGGATAGCTCAATATTTTGATAGCTCTGGAATACTCGTACAAGACAATAATGTTCCTTTCGTAAAAACCATAGCTAGAGTAACTCGAGATGCGAATGGCGCTATGGCAGAATATAAACTGCCCATAGAAATGCCCTCTCTCCTTGGAGCTGGATCAGAATTTATAGAAGTAGAAAATATCCCAACATATAACAATAACGTAATAAAACTAGATGACCTGGCAAGTGACAGCACGCTAGTAGGATACATATATGGTGGGATAAGCAGCAGTGCAGCCAATATCTTTTTCACCAACACAGGATCTCAAAGCAATGCCAGTTCACAGATTTTTAAAGTCTATGTGGTTAAAGGAAACACGAATAGTATCGACCTGCTAAACAAGCAAAGTACAAGTTCATTGCAGATGCAAGTCTATCCAAACCCCAACAAGGGAAAATTTATAATACAGTACCACCTAGATAACGCTCAAGAGGTGGAGATTACCATACAAGACAATCAAGGAAAGGTCCTAGAGCAACAATCTCAACTAAGCATAAAAGGTGACAACCAATTTGCTCAGAGGATTCAAGGCTTAACTGAAGGAGGTACTTATTTTGTAACCATTCAAACCAGTTCCGAAAAATCAACTCAAAAAGTAATCATACAGCCATGAGCAGCATATCTAACTTCATCCTAACGCTATTCATTGCAGTAATATTTGCAAGCTGCCAAACCAGTACTTCTGGTGAACAAAGTCACGATGAAAACTCAGCCATAGTGCTAAACCAAGGCAAAAAGTGGGTAGTCGTTCCTGAAATGATGCACATCATTCGTTCTATGGAATCGGATATCAATAGTTTTAGTGGTTCAAGCTTAGAAGAGCACGGAGCTCTTGGCACAAAGCTCCAAGACAATCTGAATACATTAACATCCAACTGCACAATGAAAGGACAAGGACATGATGAGTTGCACAAATGGCTTTTGCCCTTTCTGGATTACGTAAAAGAATACACTAAATCTAAGAATACCGCCGAAGCTACTCGTAGCTACACCCAAATAAAAACGTCATACGATACGGTAAATAGGTATTTTGAGTAATACAGATTAGGGCACAATATCTTACTTTTGAGAGATGAAATACCTTATCCTATTTTCTGTACTATTCTG
>DNHN01000335.1:2258-5303 GCA_003485825.1 Bacteroidota bacterium
TGATAGACCAATGGCACACTGACGCGGCCGATGCAAACTTCGATAGCTACATCGGATTCATGGACAGCACTTGCAACTATATAGGAACCGATGCCACGGAGAACTGGCTCCGAGATGATTTTGCTGCTTTTTGCAAACCGTATTTTGCTAAAAAGACTACGTGGGATTTCACCACCATACAACGAGATGTACGCATCAATGAAGCCGGCAACACCGCTTGGTTCGATGAGATACTCGATACGCATATGGGCACATGCCGTGGCTCTGGAGCATTAGAACTAAAAAACGGCCAATGGAAACTTATGCAATATGTTCTAAGTGTGGCCATCCCAAATGAAAGTATGGAAGCCGTAAAGGAGGCTAAACATGAAGCTGATTCGGTTTACAAGAGCCACTTTGCCCGGTAACTAGCCCAATATTTCACCCGCTGATATTTGAACCCAAATCACAAAAACTCAATGTTTATGAATATAAACACCTGAAAATGAGGAGTTTTTTTACCTTTGCAGTAGATGAAAGTCAAAAACCTGAAATGGGGACCTAGCGGTCCAAGATCTTTGCCGCAAGGGCACAAATCTTGGTTAGCCTACTGGATTAAAAACTACGGAGGTGCTGCTACAATATGTACGAACAAAAACTGCGACAACAAAGCAACTGTGGGCGGACACGTGATGCCCCCAGATGGTAAACGCAGTAGCAACTGGTTTATCATACCTCTTTGTGATGAATGCAATGCTTCGAACAACAGACAGGAGTTTGATGTAGAAAGAAGACACTTGGTGGGCATCAGCAATCAGTTGTCTTAGGTTTTTCTGTAATTTCTACTCTTCTGCAGTAGAGCTTTTTCCAATCATCTTCTCTGACTCAAATTATATATCTTTGTACAATGGATTTAGGTATTCAAGATAAAAAAATTGCGTTAATTCAGTGGCTAAGCAGTATTGAGGACAGCACTTTAATAGAGAAACTAATTGATTTGCGTAATAGAGAAGAAAGTGATTGGTGGGATGATACATCTGAAGATGAAAAAGCCGCTATAAAAAACGGATTACTAGACGCAGAAAATGGAAAAGTAAAACCTCATTCGGAAGCTCAAAAGCTTTATGAAAAGTGGTTATAAAATTATCTGGTCAGAGAGCGCATTAGCCCAACTGTCTCAAACGTTTAATTATTTAGAAACCAATTGGACTGAAAAGGAACTAAACAGACTAGCAAATTCTTTAGAAAAAACTATTTCGCTTATTTCAAAGGCTCCCAACATTTACCCTAAATCCAATAAGAGCTTTGATGTGAGAAAATGTATTCTGCTTAGATATAACAGCATTTATTACCGCGTAGACAATCAGACAATTACTATTCTTTCTTTTTTCTCCAATCGGCAAAGTCCTCGTAAATTAACTATTTAACACACTTTGAATATCTTGATTCAATCCAATTTTTTACATAACAAAAACCATTACAATTCATCTTCGCAGCTCTGAAAGACATTCTACTCATAACACCACCTTTTACGCAACTCAATACTCCGTATCCAGCGACTGCGTACCTCAAAGGTTTCTTAAACACCAAAGGCATTTCTGCATTCCAGATGGATTTAGGTATAGAAGTGATCTTAGCACTCTTTTCTAAAGAAGGATTACAACATGTATTTGACTATGCTACGAAAAACGAGTCGATAGAAAGTGATAATACACATCGTATCTACGCATTACAAACAGATTATATCCATACCATAGATTCTGTTATTGCCTTTTTACAAGGCAATAATCCGAGTTTGGCTCGCCAAATATGCACGGAAAACTATCTACCTGAAGCGAGTCGATTTCAAAACCTAGACTACCTAGAATACGCCTTTGGCAGTATGGGAATGGCAGATAAGGCCAAGCATTTAGCCACACTATACATTGAAGACCTTACAGACTTTATCAAAGAATGTGTAGACCCAAATTTCGGGGTCAGCCGATACGCTGAGCAACTGGGCAAAAGTGCCAACTCCTTTGATGAGCTAGCAGAAGAATTGAGCTACGAACTTTCGTATATAGACGAAATCACACTCAGCATACTAGATGCTCGACTAGAAGAGTTCCAACCTAAACTAGTCTGCCTGTCTGCCCCATTCCCCGGCAACCTGTTCAGTGCTTTACGCTGCGGCCAATACCTCAAAGAACATTTCCCTACAATTAAAATAGCCTTAGGCGGTGGCTTTGCGAATACTGAACTAAGAAGTATCACGGACCCCAGAGTGTTCGAATATGTAGACTTCATAACGCTAGACGATGGAGAATTGCCGATTGAGCTGTTGCACAATTATGCTACTGCAGAAGCTCCGGAACCGGTCTTCAAACGCACATTCCATCTAGAACAAGAGAAGGTCTCGTACAATAACTTTTCGCTACGACAAGACTACAAGCAGGCAGAACTGGGCACGCCAGACTACTCAGACCTGTTGCTGGACACGTACATCAGTGTGATAGAAGTAGCGAATCCCATGCACAGTCTCTGGAGCGATGGTCGCTGGAATAAGCTTACCATGGCACATGGATGCTACTGGGGCAAGTGTACTTTTTGTGATATATCGCTCGATTATATTGGGAATTACGAACCGATAGCTGCAGGCATATTGGTAGATAGAATGGAAGACCTCATCGCCCAAACGAATGAGCGAGGATTTCACTTTGTAGATGAAGCTGCACCACCAGTTCTGATGCGAGAGATTGCTTTAGAAATACTCCGAAGAAAGCTAGATGTGACGTGGTGGACCAACATCCGTTTTGAAAAAAGCTTTACTGCTGACCTGTGCAGGCTACTCAAAGCAAGTGGATGCATTGCAGTATCCGGAGGTCTAGAAGTTGCCAGCGACCGCCTACTCAAGCTCATAGACAAAGGAGTGTCGGTAGAGCAGGTAGCTCGTGTAACCCGTAACTTTACCGAAACGGGCATTATGGTGCATTCCTATCTTATGTACGGATACCCTACGCAGACTGTGCAAGAAACCATTGACAGCTTAGAAATGGTCCGCCAACTCTTTCAGGCAGAAGTAATCCA
>DNHN01000104.1 GCA_003485825.1 Bacteroidota bacterium
ATCGTCAGCGCGATCAGATACGTCTTGAGAAAAACCAAACGCTCCTCCTATTACGAAAACCAAATTGGCATGATTCACTAACAAGTCATTTAACTTTTGAGCGAATGAACGACTAGAATACTGTGTACCGTGCTCATCTAATAGCAGTACATAATCACCTTCTGCCACATTTTTCAAAATAGAATCTTGTTCCTGACTTAAGCACTCCTCTCGATTCGCAGAGTTTTTTGAGGAGCTAACTACCACATACTGTAGTTTACAGTATTTACGCAGTCTTTTCAAGTATTCCTCCTCACTCTGTTTAAAAAACTTTTCCTTGGTGGCTCCCACCACTAGTAGCTTGATAGCCACTATTGTTTATCCAGGTCTATGATTTCACCCTGTCCATCTAAGAAGGTATAATCTAGCATACCTTGCTTAATGTCCACTTTCACTTTAACCCAAATCTTATACTTGAAAAACCATTGCATACGCTTGGATGGAACACCTTGTTTTATATACGCTGCCAAGTAAGGGTTAGTTAGCAGAGTAAGTTCCTTATGCTTTGCTGTAACAATAAGCTGCTCTATGTTACTTTCTATGTCATCACTAATCAGCACACTAGATGTAATGGAACCTGTACCGAGACAAGTAGGGCATTTTTCAGCCGTCTTGATAGACATCTCCGGTCTTACACGTTGTCTAGTAATCTGTATCAAGCCAAACTTACTCATAGGCAAGATAGTATGTTTAGCCTTATCATCAGCCATAGCTTCGCTCAGCGTATTCCAGAGTTGCTTTTTGAAGTTAGGAGTACGTAGATCAATAAAATCGATAACTACTATACCTCCCATATCTCGCAATCTTAACTGCCTTGCAATTTCACGTGCAGCATCTAGATTAGCAGCAAGTGCATTTTCCTCTTGATTAGACGAGCGAGCCTGCTTACTTCCACTATTTACATCTATAGAATGTAGCGCTTCGGTATGTTCAATAATAAGATACGCTCCACCTTGACAGGAAACTGTCTTTCCAAAAGAACTTTGAATCTGCTTATCTATACCAAACTCAGTAAAAATATCTTGTTTACCTGTATAGTGTTTCAGCACCTTCGGTAGTTTAGTATCTATGGACTGAAGGTGTTCTTTCATCCCCTCATAGAGTAGCTTCTGGTTTATAGTAATAGAAGCAAAGTCATAGCTCAATAAGTCTCTCAGGATGGCGAAACTCTTTTGTGCCTCTCCTAGTACTTTATCTCGAGGCTGCGCATTCGGGAGTTTTTTGAATATATCTTCCCACTTACTCTGCAGCTCCATAATATCTTGATGAAGATCTTGACCTCCCTTTTGCTCTGCCGCTGTGCGACATATGAGTCCAAGTTTTGGCGTTTTGAGGCTATTACCTAAATTTTTGAGCCGTTTGCGCTCTTCTAGTGTACTTACTTTCTTTGATACATTGACTGTATCATAAAAAGGCACTAAAATGAAGTATCTACCAGCTATGGAAATCTCCGTGGTTAACCTAGGACCTTTAGAAGAAATAGGCTCTTTAGCTACCTGAACAAGAATCTGTTGATTACGTTTGAGGACTTGGCTTATCTTACCTGTCTTCACCGTTTCCGGCTCCATCTTAAAATCATTTAAGTTACCAGAGGTTCTTTTACCGTCTAGTGTTTCATTGGTTATTTTTAACCAAGACTTAATGTATGGGCCTAAATCGTGGTAATGTAAGAAAGCATCTTTCTCATGGCCAATGTCTACAAAAGCAGCATTCAGCCCAGGCATTATCTTTTTTACCTTACCTAAATAAATTTCACCTACCAAGAAACTGCCGCTTTCGGACTTTTCTTGATGAAGTTCTACCAGTTTCTTATCCTTAAGTAGAGCGATTCTCTCTCCCTCTTGCCCTACGTCTATTATCATTTCGTAGGCCATATTTCTTAAGAATTAAATTATTTCTTTTTCTTGTGTCTGTTTTTTCTCAGACGTTTCTTACGCTTGTGAGTAGCAATCTTATGTCTCTTTCTTTTCTTACCGCTTGGCATAATTTATAAATATTTTAAAAATGTTATTGTTCGTAGTTTAGTCCTTCAAGTCAGCGAGTATTTTTTTATACTCCTGATTTTCGGGCTGCAAAAGTAGCAATTTTTCAAATCTTTTTACAGCTTTTTCAGTTTGTCCTGATTCTATAGACATTATCCCCAATTGATAGATGGCTGCAATGTTGTTAGAGTCTCTATCTATCACTGCACGAAGCTTCATTATTCCCTGGTTCATCACAAGAGACATATCGCCAGATTCTTTACCTTTTTTTATATTTTCAATTGCATTGGAAACTACAGAATCTAAGTCGGCATCCGCCGCCAAAGTAGCATCAACAACGCGCATCGGAGGAGTCTCTCTTTCTGAATGTGTGTCGTGACCTTCTGAATGATCGTGATCTACGGTTTCTACGGTTTTAGTGCCTGAGTTACAACCCATCTGAGTCAATCCCACGGTGAGGACCACTCCCAATACTAAAACAAAACTATTAACTAAATTGATATTATTCTTCAATATTCTTAAAGTTTAAATTACCCTTTCTTTACTTTCTCTACAAAAGTTTTCGCTGGTTTAAACTTCGGTATATTGTGGGCAGGAATAGTAATTTGAGTATTCTTAGAAATGTTTCGCGCAATTTTCTGAGCTCTTCGCTGCACTATAAAACTTCCGAAACCTCTGAAATATACGTTCTCACCTTTAACAACGGAACCTTTTACTACTTTGAAAAAACTCTCTACAGTCTCTTGCACAACTGCTTTTTCAACACCTGTTCTTTCAGATATCTCGTTAACTACTTCTGCTTTAGTCATTTGTCCTTTATTTTTTAGTTAGAAGGCAAAAGTAATTTAAAAAATGTTAATTACTTGTGCATACTCCCTTTTTTTGCAAAAGTTTTGAGAATAAGCACAAGTATCCTAGCGTGGTACACAAAATACAAAAGAGATTTACCCTGGAGGCACACCCGAGACCCCTATAAAATATGGCTCTCAGAGGTAATGCTGCAACAAACTAGAGTACAACAAGGACTTCCTTATTACGAGGAATTTGTATCTGCTTTTCCTACGATTACTGATTTTGCAAACGCGGATGAGCAGCAGATATTAACCATGTGGCAAGGACTGGGATACTACTCTAGAGCGCGAAATATGCATACTGCAGCTAAGCAAGTCGTGGAGAATCATGCAGGCATTTTCCCACAAGATTACACGGCTATAAAAGCACTAAAAGGTGTAGGAGATTATACTGCTGCAGCGATAGCTAGCTTTGCATTTGACCTACCCTATCCTGTGATAGACGGCAACGTATATCGCGTAGTCTCACGATTGTTTAACATCTGTGAACCAATCAACAAGCCAGTGGGTCATAAGGCTGTTTACGAGGCTGTTACATCCATATTTGACACCCATAGACCTGCATTATTCAATCAAGCAATAATGGAATTTGGGGCATTACAATGCACTCCGAAAAAACCAAAATGTGAAGAGTGTCCGCTTCAGTCTAAGTGTGCTGCATACGAGCTGGATAAAGTAGCAGAACTACCTTTCAAAGAAGGGAGAACTAAGGTCAAATCTATCACCCACACCTACCTGGTAATTCACTATCGAGAAACTACTTTCATCGAACAACGTAAAGCTGGGATTTGGCAAAATTTACATCAGTTTCCTCTCATCGAAGAGGCACTCAATAGACAAGAAGTAATTGAGGCCTGTAAGCAGCTTATAGACAATGAGATACCTCTTACTCTCGGTGATAAGTTTAAAACCACGCATCTGCTCTCCCATCGCAAAATAAGTGCACATTTCTATAATATATACGTGGATATAAAACCACTTTTTTTAAAAAGCAATATATTTGAAACACTATTAGCAGACATAGGCACAAAATATCCTACCAGTGTGTTAATTCAGAAGTATTTGAACCAAGCAAAAGAAGATGATAAATAAAGTAATATTAGTAGGTCATTTGGGTAAAGACCCAGAAGTGAAGTACCTTGATAAAGACAGAGCTGTGGCTAATTTTTCTTTAGCGACCAATGAACGATACAATGATCGAAATGGCAACAAAGTAGAGACTACAGAATGGCACAATTTGGAAATGTGGGACGGCCTTGCCAAAGTAGCTGAAAAGTACTTAAAAAAAGGGTCATTGATTTACGTAGAGGGTAAATTAAAAACCGATGAATATGAGAAAGATGGAATTAAAAGATACAGCACTCGTATTCGCGTAAACACCCTAAATATGTTAGACAAAGCTAGTGGCAACTCAAGCAATAACACTCCTTCAGCTGAGACTGCTGCTCCAGTGAAAAAAGTAGAGGAGCATAATGAAGCTGCCATAGAGAGTATCGTTCAAGAAGGAGATGACGATTTACCGTTTTAATCTTATTTTTAGCAACCATTGAAAAGCGACTCAGAACCCTATCAACAGGTTTTCATCCTTCTACAGCAGGCAGATTTAGCTGTAGGATCAGAGGTATTTGCAGGCCTCGTTGGAGTTATTATTGTTTTAGTGTTCCTAGGGCTATCCGCACTATTTTCTAGTTCGGAAAATGCATTTTTTAGCCTAAGCCCTAGCCATTTAGTCGAGCTAAATGAAGAAAACTCTCCAAGTAGTGCTGCGGCATTAGACCTTATTAATGAACCTGACCGTAAGACAGGTACACGACGACTGCTTGCGACTATATTGCTGATGAACAACCTCATCAATATCTTCATTGTAATCTATTCCAGTTACCTCTTTGAGCGGTTCTTTGACTTGAAAGATTGGCAAACCCCACTCGGCACCATAGATCCAAACTTCTTCATTCAGGTAGTTCTCATTACCTTTTTGCTCGTTTTATTGGGAGAAATAATACCTAAAATATATGCTTCTCAAAACAATTTAAAAATAGTTCGCTTGATGGCAAAACCGCTAAAACTGTGCTTTACCATCTTCAGACCTATGGTCCTTCTGCTCGCTGGCAGTTCGTCTTTGTTTGATAAATATCTAAAAAATAGGATGCACAGTATATCTATGGAAGAGATTTCACAAGCCATAGACCTAGCCGACAAAAACAAAGAACTAGAAGAGAAACATATTTTAAAAGGACTCATTAATTTTGGAAACACCAGTGTGAGACAGATAATGAAGCCTAGAACTGAAGTAAGTTGTGTGGATATAAGCACAGATGCTCAGGAACTACTGAAGACCATAAATAGTGGCAGCTATAGTAGAATACCTATCTACGAGGATAATTTTGATCAAGTAAAGGGCATACTTTATATCAAAGACCTTCTGCCTCACATACATAAGACGACCAACTTTAATTGGAGAGACCTTATACGCCCCACCCTTTTTGTGCCAGAGCATAAGAAAATAGATGACTTGCTGCAAGAGTTTCAAGATAAACGGGTACACATGGCTATAGTGGTAGACGAATACGGCGGGACTAGTGGCATAGTGACTATGGAAGATATTTTGGAAGAGGTATTCGGAGAGATAAAAGACGAATTTGACGAGGCAGAATTAGCTTATTCGAAACTGGATGAGAACACTTTCATATTTGAAGGTAAAACGGCTCTCCACGATATTGCTAAGATCGTAAATCTTCCACTAGATTACTTTGAAAAAGTAAAAGGAGACTCCGAGACACTTGGTGGACTGCTGATGGAGATAAAAGAGGAAATCCCAAGTAAGGGTGAGAAAATAATCTATAACAACATAGCGTTCACTGTAGAGAGTGCGGATAGTCGCCGCATCAAACGGGTAAAAATGTACATAGATAAAACACTGGATATAGATGACTCTGAAGCCTAATATACCGATCATCCTTATTATCCTAATCCTAGCGGCAGGATGCAACGACTTCACCCCAAAGCCGAAAGCATATCCACGCATACTCTATCCTGAGCGCGCATATGAGCCTGCCCCTACGGACGATTGCCCTTTCACTTTTGATATCCCTACCTATTCAAAATTAACGCCGTATACAGGCTTAGACGGCAAGCCGTGCTGGTACAATCTCAACTATGGAAACTTTGATGCTACCCTTCACTTAAGCTACGTGCCCATCGATGGGCAACGAGACTTAGACAGTTTGGCGGAAGATGCATACAGAATAGTATTCAAACCACACTTGCAACGTGCAGAGGAAATCATCCAACGTGAAATAAGTGATACTACCAAGCATCTGAAAGGAATGATTTATGACTTAGAAGGCAAGACTGCTACTCCATTTAATTTTTACCTAACCGATGGCAAACAGCATTTCTTCAGAGGCTCATTTTACTTTAACAGTAAAACTGTGCGGGATAGTGTGCTCCCTATTTATAACTTTATAAATGAGGACATTATACACACGCTGGAAAGTTTTGAATTTAGGTAGGAGCTGAGCTACTACTTCACCCTTAACGTCCGACCAATTCGAAGAGTGGTTGTTCGACTGATTCTGTTTAATCTACAGATGGTATTCACTGAAGATCCGTATCTTCTAGCTATCCCTGAGAGCGTGTCTCCTTTGCGAATTTTGTGATACCTTTTAGCATTCGCCGGGACCACGTTAGCTCGAGTATTCCCCTTGTATACATAAGGGAACCACGTATGATTTACTTTAGCTTGTGTGCATTTTAATTCAAATGTTTCAAAGTCTATGATCCGAGAAGGGTCAAAAGCCTGACCCATCAATCGTGTCTCAAAATGCAAGTGAGGTCCGGTACTTCTTCCAGTGCTCCCCCCATAACCAATTACCTCACCAGCTCGTACTGTCTGATTACGCACTACTATAGCTTCTGACAAGTGGCCATAGATGGTCTCTAGTCCATTGTAGTGTCTTATCAGTATATAGTTCCCATATCCACCAGCATTGTACCGCTGAATTCTTACCACTCCATCAAAAGCAGCATATACCGGATCGCCGATGTCTAATTTGATATCTATCCCCTTATGCCATCTGCTCCTTCTCCACCCATATTTACTCGTAATACGACCTTGAAACGGATGTACATAATTACACCCTTCTTCTTGAATATCTAAGATGTAACCTTTTTTCATGAGCTCATAATCGTACGCCGGACTATCTACATGTCGATCATCCCAACTCATCCCATAAATATGCTGTGCAGGAAGCAGTCCTAGGTCAAAATCCCAATGCTTAATTTCTTTTATATCTGCAGCACTAGTCGTGTCCTCTATTTGCGCAAACGACTGCATCGTCACTGCACATAAGAGTACCGCTAAACTAAACTTCCAATACTGCTCTAATCTCATTTTCATCCTCTCTTAATTGGCTTATCAAAGCATCTAAATTCTCAAATTTCTGTTCGTCTCTTATCCTAGAAACGAATGCTATGGATATCTCTTTATGATAAATATTCTTAGCAAAATCCAATATGTGAACCTCGATGCTCCATTTCTTGTCTTCAAAAGTAGGATTGTAACCTACATTGAGCATCCCAGCGTATTTTATTTCGTCTATATATACCCACACCGCATACACACCGTTTTTAGGAATGAGCTTATAACTACTGTTAACACGCACATTAGCAGTAGGGTAACCTATAGTAGTACCTCTCTGCATACCTTCTTCTACTTGACCCGTAATGGTATATTCTGCGCCAAGATACTCCGTGGCCAAATGGACTTCGCCGCCTAAAAGTGCTGTTCTTATTTTAGTACTGCTAACAATGCTCTCGGATATATCCTGTGCTGATATTTCCTCTAACTGAAAATCATAAACCTCTGCAAAATTGATCATTTCTGCCATGCCTCCTTCTCTATTTCTTCCAAATCTATGATCGTAGCCTATGATAAGCTTAGACACCTTGAGCTGTTCTACCAGTATATCCCGAACAAACTCACTCGCTCTTAATCTACTAAACTCTTGAGTAAATGGTATAATCACTAGGTAATCTATTCCTAGATCCTCCACCAATTCTACTTTCTCCTCTATGGTAGTTAGCAATTTTAGCTCATTGTCATCTGGATAAAGCACCAATCTGGGATGAGGATAGAACGTCAGTAGCACGCTTTCCCCACCTATTTTCTTTGCCTCATTAACCACATGGCTCAATATCTTGCGGTGCCCAAAGTGTACCCCATCAAACGTACCTTGAGTAAGAATCACCGGCTTATCCGTTTCAAAATCCGCTATGTCATACAGTACTTTCACGAGTTAAATTGCTGTGCAAATTTGAAAAAATCCTCTGATTCTTTTATCTCCTCTATATCCACAGCATCTTCTACTTTATAATCACCTATAAATGTACGCTCCAATGAAGACATATATGCACCACTCTCCAATGCAAGCCCCAAGTCCCTAGCTAGCGAGCGTATATACGTTCCTTTGCTGCATTCAATATCAAACGTAACACTTGGAAAACTTGCCGCTTCGATTTCATACTTATAAATATGGGCATCTCTGATCTTCAACTGAACTTCTTCTCCTGCCCGTGCGTGTTCATATGCTCTTTTGCCATTTACCTTCACTGCAGAGTGTTGCGGTGGTACTTGCTTGATATCTCCTCGAAATGTAGCTACTTTTTCTTCTAAGAATTCTGCGGTGATATGGTCGGTAGGATAAGTACCATCTACTTCTGTCTCTAAATCAAAAGACGGTGTGGTCTTGCCTATTTCAAACGTACCTCTGTATCCTTTTTTTTGTGTCTGAATACCTTCTATCTTTTTAGTGTACTTGCCATAGCATACGATAAGCACCCCGGTAGCTAAGGGATCCAATGTACCTGCGTGCCCTATTTTCTTGATTCTTGAAATATTGCGAAGCTTTTTGACTACATCAAAACTGGTCCAACGCAGTGGTTTATTTATAATTAAAAATCCTCCTTCTTCTATGGGTAAATCACTCATGGTTATTTCTGTGCAAAACGATACAATACAAAGGCTATTGAGCCAAAAATAAGATTAGGTATGGTCACCGCAATTAGTGGATGCATAGAACCACTTGAGCCATACGCTAAGAAAAACTGAAACACCACTAAAAAAGTGAAACTAATCAACAGTCCTATGCCTAGATTTAAACCGATACCTCCTCTGGTCTTCTTAGATGCTACCGATACGCCGATAATGGTTAGTATGATGATAGCAAATGGCATTGCAAAACGTTTATATTTTTCTGTAGTATAAAAAAATATATTCCCTGTACCTCTCATCTCCTCTAGGCCTATCATCTCATTTAACTCCCTTAAGTTAAACATCTGTACGTCATCATTTTTTCTAAAAAAGTCTTCTGGATTAAAAGCTATCATAGTGTCCATTGTGGAGCCTTTAGTTAGGATTTCATTCCCATCTGCGAACTCTCGTGTCCACCACTTGGTCAGCGTCCATTTCTGTGTGGTATCGTTCCAGTTTAACCGGTCTGCGTACAGCTTGGATTTTAGCTCACCATTTTCTACATGTTCCAGACTTATTTTGAACCCTGCACTATCACTGAAATTAAAATTGCTCATGCTCAGTATTTGTCCTGGCGCTATCTGAGTTTTAATTCCTGTGAGTCTATAGCGTGTACGATCTCTGATGTACGTATTTTCAAAGTCGACACGCGTTTTATCCGCGTGTGGGATAATCCATGCTGACAATGAAAACGAAAACAAGGCTAAAAATATAGATGTAATAAAATAGGGACGAAGCAATCTACGGTAAGAGACACCACCTGCTAGCATAGCTATGATTTCCGAGTTTTGAGCCATCTTAGACGTAAAAAAGATAACTGATATAAAGACGAATACAGGACTAAACAGGTTTAGTAGAAAAGGGACCCAATTCACATAGTAATCGAATATCACCTCCGAAAATGGAGCACTGTTTTCCATAAAGTCATCTATCTTCTCAGATAAATCAAACACAATGATAATCACTGTAAATAGACCAAGTGCTAGGGCAAATGCTCCTAGAAACCGTTTAATGATGTATACGTCTATTTTAGTTAATTTCACTATGGGATGCTATTGCAGTAATCTAAAACCCCACACTACATGTTTGGTTTAATCTTGCGTATAGCCATTGCAAATAAATAGGAAATCGCCTCACTTTCTTCCAAAATCGGATTAATGATGGTAGAATCAAGATAATTTTCTTCTTTGATCAGTTCTAACCAATATTGGCAACCATCACTCGCTTCTTTAGCTTCGCTTAATTTTTTCAGAAAATACTCTGGGTTTTGTGTAGCGGTAAGCCCTTTCGACTTGATGGCCATATCCGTAGCTCTATCAATAAGATGACCGCGGACTAAGTTACACATGGTAACCTCTACAGGTAATACTAGTGCTATCTTTAAACACGTTTTGCTAAGTAATTTTGCTCTTTGGTATATATCTGCTATCATAATCTCTGGTCTAATTTAGCTACCATTTTATTTTTCCAAGGTAAAAACGTATCCGCAAGTATCTGCTTACGTGCCTCACCTACGAGCCATAAATAAAACTTTAAATTGTGCTCACTTGCTATTTGAGCACCTAGATATTCTTTTGCTTTGAATAGATGCTTCAGGTACGCTTTGCTGTACTGCGGAGTGAGATCATCATCTATGGCCGAGTAATCATCTTCCCACTTCTTATTCCTCATATTGAGTGTACCTTCTTTCGTAAATAGCATTCCGTTTCGTGCATTGCGTGTAGGCATGACACAATCAAACATATCAATACCTAAAGCAATACATTCCAATAAATTAGATGGAGTTCCTACTCCCATTAAATATCTTGGTTTATC
>DNHN01000200.1:0-3077 GCA_003485825.1 Bacteroidota bacterium
GCTGCTCTACCAACTGAGCTAAGACGGCAATATGCTTAAAACTAGCGGGTTTAATCAAAGAACTAAACACTTGTTGTTACCCTGCTTATTTTAAGGATGGCAAAGGTAAGTATTTTTTTACAAGTACAAATGCTTTGAATAAAAAAATCTTATTTTTTTTCTGTTGGACAATAATCTACGCAGTATAACACCTCTATTTAGTGTGCTACCACCTTCCCTTTATACCTTTTAACTTGCACCTTAAGCGCCTCTATCGCTATGTCTGCAGCCGCTTCGAACGTTGTGGCCGTTTCTGTTTGAATGAAACTATTGTGCTTTGCATTTACTTTAATCTCTACGGTCTTATTTTCCTTCGCAGAGGTATTCACCACCTTTAAAAATACTTGCGCATCCATAATGCCATCGTAAAAGGTATCCAACTTATCTATTTTGATGTTTATATAATCTTTGAGTTTCTGGTCAGCTTTGAAATGAATCGATTGAATTTGCGTGTTCATGTGTTGTTTTCGTTTTGTGGTTTATCTATTAAAAACTAATCTGAGAAAGGATGAGTGTCTTTGTATACTCTTTTTAGCTGGTCTATATCATTGTGCGCATAAATCTGAGTAGCACTTAGACTACTATGCCCTAACAATTCTTTAATAGCATTGATATCTGCTCCATTTTGCAACAAATGAGTAGCAAAGCTGTGCCTTAAAGCATGAGGACTCTTCTTATCCGCAAAAGTGCTAGCTAATGCATTATTAATAACATTATACACCCACTTCTCCTTTAATCTCTCTCCGCCGAAAATACAAAATATAAAATCACTTTCTACACCGTTTCGACATTTTATTTCTAGAAATCTACTAATTACCTGCTTCAACTCCACCCCTACAGGTATGATTCTTTCCTTATTCCCTTTACCCAAGACGCGAAGCTCACCTTTAGACTCACTATACGATGATGTCGTAAGCGAAATGAGCTCAGACTTACGAATACCTGTATGGTAAAAGATAAGGAATACCGCATATTTCAAATGGGAAAGATAATCATCATCTAAGCATTTATTGGCTAACTCAGTAATTACCGCATCAATCTCTTTTATTTTAACAAAAGAGGGCAGCCTCTTCTTGATTTTGGGCAACTGGATATCTAAAGGTATTGCAGTAGAGACTGTTCCGCTGGTGACTAGAAATTTGGCATACGTCCTAATCGAACTTACCTTTCTATGAATAGTCTTTGGGGAGTTGTCCCCTAAAGCTAAATCTCTCACCCATTTCCTCAAATCCTTTGCAGACGGAAGAGGAATAGCATCTTCGCTATCACCGTAAACAAAAAATACGTACGAGACCAAGTCTTGTACGTATGCTTTGACAGTGTGACTAGAATAATTTCTCTCCACACTTAAGTACTCAGTAAACTGAGCTATATATTTTGACCGTGTACTCATCTAAAATACTTGGCCTAAGGTACTATAAAATACCCATATATTAAGTGGTTATTGTTTTGGATTATTCAGCGACTGCTTGTAGCGCGCTTTAATTACTAGCTTTCTTCGTTTAACCGAAGGCTTCGTAAATTGCTGTCTATCCCTAAGTTCCTTGATCACTCCAGTTTTTTCGAATTTCTTCTTATACTTTTTAAGAGCCTTATCGATCGAATCGTTTTCTTTTAAATTTATTAATAACATTTTCTGTAAATGGTCTGCAAAATTAGTGTTTTAGTTGGAATACACCAACCTATTTTAATATCTGTCTTGAAATTACTATTTTTTGTATTTCAGAAGTCCCTTCACCTATGGTGCACAACTTGGAATCTCTGTAAAACTTTTCTACTGGAAAGTCTTTGGTGTAGCCGTATCCGCCAAATATCTGTACTGCTTCAGTACTTGCTTTTACAGCAACCTCAGATGCATAATATTTCGCCATTGCACTTTCTTTAGTCATAGGTAAACCTTCATTTTTGAGGTAACACGACTGGTCGATTAGCAATTGAGAAGCTTCAATTTCCGTAGCCATATCAGCCAACTTGAAGCTTATCCCTTGAAAATTCGAAATCGTCTGACCAAACTGCTCTCTCTCTTTACTGTATTTCACAGCAGCTTTGTAAGCTCCTTTAGCTATACCTAGCGAAAGTGCTGCTATTGATATTCTACCTCCGTCTAGGATCTTCATGGCTTGTATAAAGCCCTCTCCTTCTTCACCCAATAATGCATCTTCTGAAACAAAACAGTCTTCAAAAATCATTTCAGCTGTTTCTGAAGCTCTCATTCCAAGTTTATTTTCTTTTTTTCCCCCTTTAAAACCAGGAGTACCTCGCTCTACTATGAAAGCAGAAATCCCGCGGCTATCTAATAATTCTCCAGTACGCGCAAGCACTACTGCTACGTCTCCAGATATTCCGTGTGTAATCCAGTTTTTAGCTCCATTGATTACCCAACCACCGTCTACTTTCTTTGCTACAGTCTTCATACGTAAAGCATCACTTCCTGTATTCGGTTCAGTAAGTCCCCAAGCTCCTAGAAACTCTCCAGTAGCTAGTTTTGGGAGGTATTTTTTCTTTTGCTCTTCATTAGCAAAGTAAAGTATATGTCCAGTACATAACGAGTTATGAGCCGCTGTACTCAGACCAATAGAACCGCACACCTGAGCCATTTCATCTACTACCGCAGAATACTCAAAGTACCCAAGACCTGAACCACCATATTCTACAGGTACTAGCACTCCCATAAATCCTTGTTCACCCATTTTATGGAATAACTCTCTTGGAAAATGTTGGGCTTCATCCCATTCCATTACGTAAGGAAGTACATGCTTGTGAGCGAAGTCACGAGCAGCTTGTCTTATCATATCTTGAGTTTCTGAGCTTTTAAAATTCATTCTAATTTTTTCTTTTTTTAATACGGTGCAATTATAACTGCCAATACCTAATAGGTGAAATTAGTTTAGGTCTAAATAGGGTAATATTCTATCGACGTCGGATTCACTCAATAAATGCAATTTACTTAATTCTTTACCGGAAGTGTACTTGCCGTGCTGCTGCCTATACGCGACTATACTTTTTGCTTTTTTGTAGGATAAGTACGGATGCTTAGC
>DNHN01000200.1:3168-6847 GCA_003485825.1 Bacteroidota bacterium
CAGTATACGTTTCTTCTGGCAAGCCATATACCTCAATCAGCTGTCGTTTATCATGAAACCCACCAAGAAGATCTCTATACTTAATAATTCTACCTGCGAACACCTCCCCAATACCCTTTAAGGCTATTAAATCATCTGCTGATGCCGCATTAATATCCACCGGACGAATTGCCAATTCCTTACCATTGGCATCAGAAATCTCCGCATCAGTATCTAAGATTACCTCTTCAGGGAGAAGTATGTAAGGTTTCAGCTCTTCATATAGTTCCTCGTCCACAACATAGAGCTTTTTAAAGTCCGATTTCCGCTGAAAATCTCCACCTTTTGTTCTGTAATTGATTAGACTATTCACCACATAAGGTGGAACACCAGCTTTCAACAGTTGCTTTTCATTATCTGAATTCGGGTTAAACGGTAAATACCCAACTTTTGCAATTTCTCTCCTAACACCTCTGTCTTTTGGCAGGTAGACCTCTTGCTTATTCCGCTCCAAAAATGCACTATCTATATGTGCTTCGTAGGCAGCTAATTCTTCATCAGTAAACTGCACTGCTGAAGAGGTCTGTGAATTTTTGTAATAATAGTATCCGGCTACTAGTATGCATGAAAAAAGGAGAGCAAACACTCCCCTTCTTTCGAAATTCGATATTTCTATATATGATTTTAAGTTATCTATAAACTTTCTTATCACTTGAATGCTGCTAACGTCTCAGATTTATATTCTCCAGCCAACAATTTACCTTTGATGTCTTGGAATGCGGTAATAGTTTCCTTCACGTCATCCAAGGTGTGTGCCGCTGTAGGGATAAGTCTTAGCATTATCACATCCTTAGGAACTACAGGATAAACTACTATTGAGCAGAATATGTTGTAATTTTCTCTTAGGTCGTGGGTTAGGTGGGTAGCTTCAGCTACATCTCCTTTTAATATAACCGGAGTCACACAAGACGTGGTAGTCCCAATATTAAATCCTTCAGCCTTCAATGCTCCTTGCAGTGCATTGGTTATTTTCCATAAATTCTCTTTGTGAATAGGCTGAGATCTGAGCATGTCTAGTCTCTTAAGAGCTCCAATCACGAATGGCATAGGAAGCGACTTCGCAAATATCTGCGAACGCATACTGTATCTCAGGTAATTGATAACCATCTTATCTCCTGCTATAAAAGCACCTATACTAGCCATAGACTTAGCAAACGTAGAGAAATACACGTCTATTTCATCCTGAATACCTTGCTCCACTCCTGCTCCTTCTCCATTTGGCCCTAGGGTACCAAAACCGTGAGCATCGTCCACCATTAGTCTGAAATCAAATCTAGATTTAAGTGCAACAACCTCTTTTAGTTTACCTTGATTTCCGCTCATTCCGAAAACCCCTTCAGTTATGACTAGTATCGCCCCTCCCTGCTCTTCAGCCATTTTAGTAGCACGAGCAAGTTGCGTTTCTAAACTCTCAATATCATTATGTCCAAAAACAAAACGTTTACCTTGATGAAGTCTTACGCCATCTATAATACAAGCGTGCGATTCTGCGTCATACACAATAACATCTCTTCTATCCACTAAAGCATCAATAGCAGAAAGGATACCTTGATATCCAAAATTGAGTAATATAGCATCTTCTTTTTGCTCAAACTCTGCCAGCTGACGCTCGAGTTCTTCATGATAATCTGTATTACCGGACATCATACGAGCACCCATAGGATATGCACAACCCCATTCTGCTGCGGCATCTGCATCCGCTTTACGTACTTCTGGGTGATTGCCTAAACCTAAGTAATTATTTAAGCTCCAGTTTAATACAGTCTTACCCCTAAAAGTCATACGAGGAGCTAATTGTCCTTCCAACTTAGGAAACGTGTAGTAGTGGTGAGCTTCATCTGCAAACTGCCCAAGTGGGCTCTTTTTGCTTGCTATCTTTTCAAATAAATCCATTAATTAAAATACGTTAAATGTGGCACAAAGATAACAGTATTACTAGTAAATGGAACAGAATCAGTATGAGTATATCCATTTTAAACTAGTTATTGTCAACACAGCCTATAGTGTATAAGGTGTAACATATTAATCAATTCTGCGTTTATACAATAAAATAACCTAAATTTGCGGGCATTTTCAGTGAGAAATATAATATACATATTACTAGCTATTACCTTAGCTTCTTGTAGCAAATACCAGAAGTTAGTTAAAGATGGGACACCTCAAGAAAAGCTTGATGCTGCCAAAAAGTACTATGGGGAAAAGGACTATTTAAGAGCACAGCCTTTATTAGAAGAGCTACTGGGCTTATATTACGGCAGAAAAGAACGAGAAGAAATATACTATCTCTACTCCTATTCATACTATGGAACCCAAGAATATTTGCTTGCAGGATATCATTTCAACAACTTTGCTTCAACGTATGCTTTGAGCCCGAAAAAAGAAGAGGCTCTCTATATGGCTGCTGTATGCAAGTACAAAAAAGCAATGCCGACTGAGTTGGATCAAACGCCTACAAAAAATGCTATAAATGCATTACAGTCTTTCATAAATCAATATCCTAACAGTTCATATGTGGCAGAGTGCAACACTAAAATGGATGAACTGCGACTTCGACTTCTTAAAAAAGTCTATGAGAATGCTAAGTTATATCACAGTCTGGGATATTACAACAGTGCTATGGTGGCATGTCAAAATGCAGTAGACGACTACCCCGATATGATAAAGCGTGATGAGCTTACCTTTCTGATGGTAGATGCAGCTTATCTATACGCCGAAAATAGCATTACTAAAAAACAACTGGAGCGTTATAGGGAGACACTTGAAAAGGTAAACGAATTTAACAGCGAGTTTGACACCAATAATAAGTACAGCGAGTCTGTATTAAAAATAAAGAACAAAACAGAGGCAGCTATTGCCGAACTTAACAACGAATAAAAGCATAAGTATGAAAGACAACGAACTAGAAATTCCAAACTCAACGATTACTAGAGACACTAGAGAAATCAGTGACCCTACAGGAAATCTTTATGAATCTGTAGCAGTGATAGCTAAGAGAGCGAATCAAATATCTGCAGCTATGAAGGAAGAACTTGTAGCTAAGTTAGATGAGTTTGCTTCTGATCACGACAATTTAGAAGAAATTTTCGAAAACAGAGAACAGATAGAAATATCTAAGTACTATGAAAGTCTTCCTAAGTCTACTATTATAGCAATAGAAGAATTCCTACACGAAAAAGTATATCACAGAAACCCTGCAAAAGAAGAGTCTAAATAACAAAAAAATACTACTTGGTATTACCGGTGGTATAGCAGCTTACAAAGCCGCTAACTTAGTACGACTTCTTATTAAATGCGGTGCAGATGTACGTGTAATTTGCACGCCTAGTGCTTTAGAATTTATTACGCCACTTACTCTGGCAACCTTATCAAAAAATGCGATTTATTCGCATTTTTTTGTGAAAGAAACTGGAGAATGGACCAATCACGTAGAGCTTGGTAAATGGGCTGATGCTTTTATTATAGCACCTGCTACTGCTAATACTTTGGCAAAACTAGCACATGGCTACTGCGACAATTTATTGATCGCCACGTATCTATCTGCAGACTGCCCTGTATTCTTCGCTCCAGCGATGGACTTAGATATGTATACACATCCTACCACCTCAGCTAACATCAGCAAACTCTTAAGCTATGGCAACAT
>DNHN01000217.1 GCA_003485825.1 Bacteroidota bacterium
TCATTGGTTATTGGGGGATTTGAACAAGAACTTGCCAAAAACGTGCAACTTGCACTCTTTATGCCACTCATTATGGCAATGGCCGGAAACGTAGGTGTGCAGTCTAGCTCCATCATGGTACAAGGATTAGCAAATAATTCTATCACAAACAGTGATGTGTGGGGTAAACTCGGTAAGGAGTTAGCCATAGCTGTCATTAATGGTTTAGTATGCTCAGGACTTCTGATGGGTTACGGATTCATATCTGGCAATCACCTGGACATAATGATGACCGTAAGTCTAGCTCTACTCAGTGTGATACTCATGGCAGCCATTATAGGCACAGTAGTTCCTTTGGCACTGGACAGACTAAAAATAGACCCAGCTCTAGCGACTGGCCCATTTATCACTACTAGCAATGATTTGCTCGGGCTATTTCTCTATTTTATGATTGGAAATCTATTTTTGACCTAACCGGCGATACACTCACGTGCGTATATTATTTCAATTCCTCTTTTTAGTCACAGTTTTTAGTGCGCATGCTCAATACACTAACCTTGTACTAGAGGGCGGTGGCATGAAAGGTATAGCCTATGCTGGGGCTTTTGAGGTACTGGACAGCTTAGGAATATCAGATAGTATAGTTCAAGTAGCCGGCACTAGCTCAGGTGCTATGAATGGGATGATGTTTGCACTCGGATATTCAGGAAAAGAAATTAGGCGCTTAAATATCCATACTAACTTTGGCAAGTACAATCAGGTCGGCTTCCCATTAATTGGTGGACTACTTCGTATAAAACGCACTTATGGATACTACAAAACCGATAGACTCGTAGAAGATTTAGAAGAAATAATGCTAGCTAAAGGGTTTTCACCTGACCTCACCTTTGAGCAATTGTATGACGCGTATAATGCGGGCAAAAATGTAAAATTACTGTATATCACGGGGACTAATCTCACTGATCAAAAAATTGAACTATTTAGTCATGAAACGTACCCAAAGATGCGCGTGTTGGATGCAGTCCGCATCAGCATTAGTATTCCTGTGTATTTCGAAGCTCTATTTATGCAGCCGGATGGCAGCCTAGTGGAAAAAAGCGATGCAGATTCTACCACTAAAGTAATGGCAGATGGTGGCATCTTGGACAACTACCCGTTTTACGTATTCGATACATTAGTGACTGTAAATGAAGGTACTAACTCCTACTATAAATCTAACGTACATACCTTAGGAATCAAGTTAGAGGTCGATAGCTCAAACAGCCAAATAGCTCCTAAATCTATCCATAAGACGAGCGATTTTATGATGTCATTTAACCTCCTTAGTAGTGAATATCTAAACAGGAGACATCTTGGCCAAGAGCAAAAATCCCAGACAATATTCATCAATACGCACAATTTTAATCCAAAGATAAAGCGACAAAAGAAAGCTACTAAGCTAAAAGTCATGCACTATGGCAGGGAAGCCGCTTTGGAGTATTTTAGCTCTTTTTAGTGTCCTTAACAAGCTGTAAACTCCGAATGCATAGGAATTCTGTATCAATGCAAAGTACAATTCATCTATGGTCACATAATCTCAGTTATCCTATTGTTAAAAGTGTAATTTCGAAATGCGTGAATCTAAAAGTTTTAATCCATCAAGTGGCCTTACTACTATTATTGGCCGTTGGGCTGACGAGCACTAGCATAGCGCAAACAATAGGAGTCTCCGAACAAAATAATAAGCCAACTCTTCCATCCACGCATAAGACGAATGGAAGAGTTAAGTAAAAATCCCCATTTATCTTTATCAGATCACTGGAGACAACTAATACTAGTGTAATCAAAGTCATAAAATATACAGTGGACTGAGAATTAGCTCTCACCCCACTTCAACTTATACTCTTCTTCTCTTGGTTTTAAAACTCCTGTGATTTTCTATTGTAGCATCTGCCTTGTACCTGATATTGTAAAATAATCCAGTGTAGAATGAGGGGTTATACATCTTTTTTAAAAAGAGTGTTCCTACATTATCTGTACCCATAAAAAACGGTCCTGCCTGAGCATATGCTCCTAAAGTAAATGTGCGTGTAGCTGGGACCACGTGTACAGGAAATCCAAATACACAATGGGCTGTTTCTTTCCTGAACTGCACGTGTAAGTCTGTAGGAGTATAGAATGATCCTAGTGACTTAGCTGTTATATTTTGTCTGTAAGTAGCTGATATATACCACTTGTTTAATAACCGCTGATCATAAAACACTACTACCGTAGTCGGCAGCTGGAAGCTTAGTTCATCAGACGAGCTGTAATTTATGCTGCTATCCATAATTTGCTGGGAGTAGTCCTCTGCAGTCATATTTGCAAAATCGTGAGGTTTAAAGCTTGCATTTATCCTATTCGTCTGTGAAGTGACGACATCCCTGTTAAACCTGACTCTTCCAAAATCATTGAGAGACAACCCAATTCGGTAATCGTACTTGGTCAAGTTTCTACTATTGAAAACCTTGTTTTTATTCTTGAGGTTATTCTTTCTATATGTACTTTTTAAGCTACGTGGTCTATGCTCGTAAACAAATCCAATATCCATTGCATTACCTCTACCTAAGGCAGGATTTAATAAGAAATCAAGTGGGTTTTGAGTAGCAATATCTAAAGCAGTTTCTATGATATTGAGTTCTGCAGTTACCTTAATCGTACTATCCTCTAATCTACTTTCAAAGTGAGGTACATTTACCCCGTATACTCCCCGAGCATTGATTCGTTTGTACGTGAAGCCCATTTTAAGGTAGTGTTGTCTTTTCTCGTAGAGCTGAATAGCACCACCTACACCCAACTCTTGGTAAGCTAAGCTTCTAATATCAAAACCCAATTTCACTAGTGGGTCTTTATGATCATATTTTCCCTCCACTAAATATTTAAGCGACTGGTAATCCCCTTTATCAAAATTGGCTACTGAACGTTCACGAGCAAAAGCATAAATGCCAACTTTCTTGGTAATGGCTATCTGGGCAGCTAGCTGAAGGGCATCCAATTCTGCATACACTAGAGGTTTCAAGACTACCTTGCGAGGAGTTTTCACAGAAGCATGCTCTAGACTGCCTTGCTCTAGCCTTATGGGCCGACGACCCACTATACGTAGCAAGTCGTATTCTAAATCTGTGCGTAGTGCATTAGTATTTGCCCTGACACTTACTCCTACTAAGTTAAAACTATACCGGTCTATACCGCCTACAGCATTTGCAGGATTAGCAAGTGTACCGTATATTCCACTAAGATTACTTGGGTCTAACGATTTAAGTCCTTGGGCTTGTCCGAGCAGTGGTAAAAATAGTGTAACTAGAAGGAGGTTTTTAAGAGTCATACTATTCATAGACTACAAGACACAACAAAACGTTTCATAAAGCACTGAACTATATGTTTACTCCATTACCAATAAAAGTTGGGAATTTAAAAAACGCTTACTTCTTTACAGTAAGCTTTTTGGTCATTTTATGACCGTCAGACTCTAATGTATAGAAGTATACTCCATCAGGGATATTGGTGACATCTATCATAAATGTACCGGAGTAAGGAAGCTTTTGCACTTGTATTACCTCGCCTAGTATGCTAGAAAGAGTAAGTGTGGCTTGAGCAGAAGAGAACTCAACATTTATATAGGTTTTCTCCTTGGCAGGATTTGGATAATTCTGACCAAGCTTGTCTCCACCCGTTGCAAATGAAATTGCAAAAGTGAATAAAAGTGTAAACGCTATGGAAACTATTCGTTTCATTATGTTATCTACAAAAATAAGTAAAATATCGAAAGCTGTCATTTTTTATATTAAAAAGAGCAGTTGCGATACTAAATCACAGTTAAAAACGTATCATATAAATCTTATAAAGTCGGCTCTACCTTGTAGCTCATCTGTCCCTCAGATAACTGAAGATGCGTCTCCAGGTTATTCATAAATAAGCCTCCTGTACCCAATCCTTGATGTAATTTTACAGGATAGGTACTCACCCATTGAGCGATTGCATTCAGCCCTACATTACTCTCTAGAGCAGAAGTAGCCCACCAGTTTATATCAAGTTTATGCGCATGACCAATCCATTCATCTGCTTTTGAAACTCCTCCTATTAGGTTTGGTTTCAATATAAGGTATTGAGGTTTGATATGTCCAAGCATTTTGGCTGCCTCTATTCCTGTATCTGTACCTATTAGTTCTTCATCTAGCGCTATATCTACAGGGCTATCAATACATAACTTTGCCATGTCGTCCCACTGTCGTGTTGCTATAGGCTGCTCTATGCTGTGAAGTTCAAACCTTTTCAGTTCTTGAAGCTGCTCTTGTGCTTCATCTGCTTTAAATCCTCCATTAGCATCTACTCTAAGGGTAATCTGAAACGCAGAATATTGACTTCTGATTCTCTCCAGCATTCGACACTCTTCGTCAAAATCTAAGGCTCCTACCTTGAACTTAATGACCGTAAAACCCGCAGCTATTTTTGCCAAGGCCTCTTTGTACATGGTCTCAGCATCATTCATCCATACCAGACCATTTACAGGAATCTGAACCTCTCCATTGGTAAATGGTGTTTGATACATTCTCCCTGCTTTATCTGCTTTTAGGTTAAGAAGGGCTGTCTCTATCCCAAAGCGGATACTCGGATACTGCACTAAGTCTACTTCTCTTAAGTCCCCAACTGCACAAAATTCCTCTAGTTTTTTTCGCAAAATCGGCTCATAGTCCGTTACGTCATCCACGCTGAGGAGCGACAACGGTGCAGCTTCTCCTAGTCCAGTTTTTCCCGATTTAGTATCATGCAACGCTATAAGGTAAATGACTCTTTTAGTAAATACGTTTCTGGACGTTTTTGCTGGCTTTATAAAATCCAACTCATGTTTACGGATTGTAAAAGTGAACATATCTCTAGTAAAACAATTTTAACAGAAAAAGTATGACGACTACCAAACTGCCCAATGAGAGGAATTTAAGCTGTTGATTATAATCAACAGCACTATCTGCTACTTGCAGCCTTGTAATGTGCAAATACCCTAACACTAAAACGCCTAGAGGTGCTAGGCTCACGTATCCTTCTAAAAAATGATGTCCTAAGAAACCTAAAAACGCAACAGATAACAATGCTATCTGGTAGCTTATTGCTCCATCTTTACCCATTTTAGAGGCAAGTGTGATTTTATTAGTAAGTACATCCTTATCCAAGTCTCTGATATTATTGACATTGAGGACACCTACGCACAGGCTTCCGTAGGCTATAGCTGGTAACCAATAACTTGCTTGAATATCTTGCTTAAATAAAAATGACGTCCCTACCACACCTATTAATCCAAAAAACACGAACACAAATACATCGCCAAGTCCATTGTATCCATAAGCCCTTTTACCAAAGGTATACATCACTGCTGCAGCTATACTCGCTAGTCCTAATCCTAAAAACTGAAACCAATACGTCCACTGTTCTCCGAAGGAAATCGTGAGTAAGTAAATACCTGATGTAAGAGCCAATAGTCCAAAGAGAACCATGGCTATTTTCATAGCTTGTGGTGTAATATTACCTCCAGCAAGTTGACGATCCTTGCGGTGCTTGTCTGTGCCCTTTACGTAGTCCCCATAATCGTTTGCTAGGTTACTAAGTACCTGTAAAAAGATTGCTGTAAGTGCAGCAAATAAAAAAATATTAAAGTCAAAAGCTAACTCATGCAGCTTACTGCCCAGTATGATAGCACCAAGCGCTAAGGGAAGTGTCTTTAGTCTAAAAGCTGCTAGCCAATGTTTCATTTTATC
>DNHN01000366.1 GCA_003485825.1 Bacteroidota bacterium
GGACTACAGTAGTAGACTGAGTCCTTGGCTAGCACTAGGAAACGTGTCTGCCCGCACTGTATTTGACTACATTGTCCGGTACGAAACAAGCGTAGTTTCCAACGCATCTACTTACTGGCTCATTTTTGAATTGTTGTGGAGAGACTTCTTCCAACTGCAATTGCAAATTCATGGCGACTCCTTTTTTCAAAAAGGCGGCATACAAAGAAAGGAAATCACCTTTCGTACAACTGAACACGTTTTTTGGCAATGGGCCAATGGTGAAACGGGTGATGATTTAGTAGATGCCAATATGCGAGAACTCAACGCTACCGGATGGATGAGTAACAGAGGCAGACAGAATGTAGCCAGCTTCCTCATACACGACTTGGGCATAGACTGGCGATGGGGTGCAGCCTACCTAGAAAGCAAATTGATAGATTATGACCCAGCAAGTAATTACGGCAACTGGATGTACATAGCCGGAGTAGGTCACGATCCTCGTCCATTCAGGAAATTCAATACCCAAGGACAAGCAGAACGCTATGATAAAGAAGGAACCTATAGAAAACTATGGCTAAGATAGTAGGTATAGATTACGGAGCTAAGTTAAGCGGCAATACGGTGATTGCTCATTATGAGACGAATACCATTTACTTCAGCCAAGTGCAAAAGAAAAAAGATGCTGATGCATGGCTTACAGATGAGTTAGCAGCACTACAAGCAGAGATCATCTATCTGGATGCACCACTCAGTTTACCAGGTGCCTACTACGGTAAGGGAGAAAGCTATCATTACCGAGAAGCAGATAAGCAAACCAAAGCAATGTCTCCCATGTTTCTGGGTGGGTTAACTGCTAGAGCAATGAGTTTAAAAGCTTCACTAAGAAATCTTACATTTCATGAAATATATCCTGCATTCTTTCAGTCAGAAATAGTACAAAGCATTCATTATAAGAAAGATATAGATTTGTTTTTACATGACTTAACAAAGAAAGAAGCTTTCACTTTGGTGAAAAAACCAGAAAACTGGCACCAAGTAGATGCACTTATAGCTCTACTCATTGGCACACGCCACCAAGAAAATAGACATCGAGAAATTGGAAGTCCAACTGAAGGAATCATCATTGTATGAAACAAATAGGACTCATTTTCCCGCATCAACTCTTCCAAGATTCGCTGGTAGTAAATAACTGTGATATCGTATATCTCGTAGAAGACGACCTCTACTTTACACAATATTCTTTCCACAAGCAGAAGCTCGTGCTGCATAGAGCGAGTATGAAATACTATGCGGATTACATATCAAGTAATACTGAAGTACGGTATATTCAATCATCAGACTACAAGGGGATTGATAAAATATTGGAAGTTGAAATAGGAAATAAAATCCATTGCTACTACACCGACGATTATTTACTGGAACGAAGAATCACTCGCTATGCAAAAAAGTATGCAATAGATTTATTGCGCTATTCCAACCCCAATTTTATTAATTCTGAAAATGAAGTACGTGAGATACTCAGCAAGCAGAAAAACTACTTAATGGCAAGTTTTTATGCAGCGTCTCGCAAGAAGTATAATATCCTACTTGAAGATGGTGAAAAACCGGTCGGAGGCAAGTGGAGTTTTGATACCGATAATAGAAAGAAAGTACCTAAAGGTACTAATGTCCCCAAAGTAGAATTGCCTACTACGAACGAATATGTCACTAGTGCCAAGGAGTACGTGGAAAGCTACTTCTCGGACAACTATGGAGCCGTAGAACAATGCTATTACGCTGTCACTCATAAGGATGCAGAGATTCATCTCCAACGATTCATTCACGAACGATTTGAGTTTTTTGGTGACTATGAAGATGCCATGGTAAAAGAGGAGCATTGGCTCTGGCATTCCGTACTGACTCCTATGCTCAATATCGGATTGCTAAGCCCAAAGCAAGTCCTAAACGAAGTGCTCAAGGCACACAAGGCACACAACTTCCCGCTCAATAGCCTTGAAGGATTTATTCGACAAATATTGGGTTGGCGAGAATTTATACGTGGCATATATTCCCTAGAAGGTGTAAAGCAGCGGACCACCAACCATTTTGGCTACTCTCGAAAAATACCAAAAAGCTTCTGGACGGGAGACACGGGTATAGTACCGCTAGACGAAACCATAAAAAAACTGCTAAAAACAGGCTACTCGCACCACATAGAACGGTTAATGCTTTTCGGTAACTTTATGATGCTCTGCGAGTTTGATCCTGATGAGGTCCACCGCTGGTTTATGGAAATGTACGTAGACGCATATGACTGGGTGATGGTTCCCAATGTATATGGGATGACACAATATGCAGATGGCGGACTAATGACCACCAAGCCCTACTGCAGCGGAAGTAATTATATTTTGAAAATGAGTGACTTTACAAAAGGGGAATGGTGCGAGACCTGGAATGCGCTCTACTGGCGCTTTATCCATGTGAATAGTGAGGAGTTTAGCAAAAACAGACGAATGGGCATGATGGTAAACCTCGCTAAAAAGATGGAAGGTCCCAAGCTGGATGCTCACTTGGAACGCGCTGAAGCTTTTTTGACGGAGTTGGATAAAGGGTAAATTAAGGTTCTGTCGCATTAATCCCATTG
>DNHN01000045.1 GCA_003485825.1 Bacteroidota bacterium
TCTACTCTTGTGTATGTATTGTTGATATTGATCCATTTCTTTTTTCAAACTCCTCTTTTAAAAACGTGTTATATAGCTTTGTATATTCTAGGTATCTCATTTGCTTGGTGTCTGACTTATGTTCATCACAGTATTCAGCGTACATCATACCACTAAAAATTTCAAACTCTTTCTTTTGCATCTTGTATATCCTCTTTAGCTTCTTGCTGATTAAGCTCGTCAGTTCTTAAACTTTTAAAGTTTTTCTGAGACTTTGTAGCCTTGCCCTTGTATTTTTTATTATACCTGTCACGGCGTTCAGATTTTCTGTCTAGGTAATTTTTATCCATCACTCCCTAAAACCTCTAGCAATTTATTTTCGTACCAGTCTGCTTTTTTTAAATCTTCTATTCCGTTTTTGTACGGAAATCTCCAGCGGTACTTCAGACTGTTCCCGCGTAAGTAGCCTATAAATTCTTCTTTTGTCAGCATTGCTTGAATTCCGTCTATACATTCTATACCACCCTTATTGTAATGAGCAGGGTTGTTAACTAAATCTTCTCTTTTTTCTTGTTGCAGCCACCTAGTATTGTTCCACTCTTCTGGCTTGGCATCATCTACACTTATTTTTTTCTTAGTGCTTTGTTTCATTCCAACTCCTCCGGGTAGTCTGGGTTTTCAGTTATGACACAAGAGCTGTCAATCCATTTTTTAGGAATGCTATAGACACTGTACCATCTAAATCCATTGGCTTCTGCCCACTCTGCATGAGATCTTTTAGTGCCATCCTTTCTTCTCTTAGCCTGCGGCATAGGTGCTGAAGGATCTGCAAACAGAAAAACTAACTCTATATTTTTAGGCAGGGCCTTCTTAACCCATACATATTTGTTGTGCTCTGCATGATCCCAGAAACGACCCTTAGCTTCTAAGAAGATTGTATTCTTACCAATCTTTTTTATGAAGTCAGGGTGATAGGTATGCTTAATAATGTAGTCAACTGTATCAGAATGTATGTCCCATTCTTTTAAGATACCAGTATGTAGTTCGTACTCCCAGTTAGAGTCATATCCTTTAATGACACCTTTCTCGGCAGGTCTAACAACTCTACGCTTACGTGCTCCTGATTTTATTTTCCCGACCACTCTATATCCTTTAGGGTTATGGATGAAACATCGTAGCCCTTGTTCATTAATTTTTTAATATTCTTTTTAGCCCAGCGTACTGTATAAAAAGAAACCCACTTTGATTTTTTAGCAATAAAATATTTATCTTCTGGTAGAAAATTACTGAAGTTTTCAGCAGTAATCTTGTGTGCATCTTCTTCAGGTACAACACTGATAAGCCAGTCTATAATAATTTCTTTTGCTTTTACATTAGCTTTCTTTGATTGTTTACCATTCATGTATTTCATCTACCTTTGGTTGCACCCGTACTTTAGTAAAGTATACAAGACCTTTAGCATACCTAAAAGCCCTCAATCCTTTACCGTTATTAGAATCTTTATGGCATTCTTTTTTATGAGGACAGTAAGCACAGTTCTTAGCTATTCTCATATTGCCTGACTTACCTTCAGCCACTGGTGGGTAACAAAGTTCAGGGGGTTTGCTCAAGTCTAATTTGTGCTTAAGATCTTTGATGTGTTGTGACATATTTGGTTTGTCTAAATCTTCAGGTTCATGAAAACAAAGCTCACCTGTTTCTTTATTGATAACTAAAAAACCAGAGTTAGCAGTGCCTTCTGCCTCTTCATAAGCAGCCAACTGAGCTATGTAACCAAAAGGATCATCTTCTCTAAGGATACCCTGCCTAAACTTACTAAAAGAAAAGCCAGAGGCAGATTTAATATCCACCACTTTACCATCAATTTTACAATCCATGTGGCCCTTGATGCCCTCAATGTCTACTTCTTTTTGTTCATCAGAAACTTTGTGTCCCGACATGCGGACTAACAAAAGTAATACTTCTTCTAGTAGATGGCCGTACAAAAACTTAATAAACAAAGAAGGTTCAAGTCTTTTGGCTGTTAGTTGATTCTTTTTATCAAACCACAACTGCCTAGAAGGTTTACCAATGTTAGACATTCTAAGATAAAAACCTTCCTTTCTTTTCTGAGGCTGCGCCCAAGACTTAATGGCTGCTTTAATATCCTCACCAAACTTATCTATAATTTCATCAGATAAATCTAAAGGACCGTCATTAAGACCATCTAGTTTTGTATAAATATCTTCTACTATATTCATTTCCTGTGCCTTACAAATCTACATTTGCGAGTGTTTGAATTGTAGTGTACATACTGTACATTAAGTTCTTTTTGAATAGGGGTCTTGGCTGATAGCCTACCGTCCTTGTAAGACTTAACATCAATAAAAGTAGCATTACCTTCAGGGTCTAATGCTACTATATCAATAGGGCCTGTGCAACCACAGTTTTTAAACACATGGTAGCCTAAGTCCCAGAGCCACGTAATAGCGTAATGCTCTGCTAAGTCTCCAATCCTGCTAGGATCATGACTAGGTTTCATTATTGTTCAATGTAAGTTTGTACTCCCACAACCCCTTACTTCTGTTACCCCTAACCCTACGATCTACAGTATGTAAACCGTACTTAGCTTTTCTAAAATCCCGAAGGTATGCAGAAGCACTGGCTTCAGGAACATTAGTTACGTTAGATATTTCTTTTAGCGTTTTCCAGTCGTTACCTTTCATAAACTGAAAAACTCTAGCCATGCCTGTTTTTAATCTTTCATAGTCATACTTATATACAAAAGGATTTTCATTTTCAAACAGTTCTTCTTGTTTCATGTTAGTGTGTTTCACTCCAGTTATCTCCTATTTTATACTCCCCATCTAGTGGGCATTTAAGTTCAAGAACCTTACCGGCTTCAATGATTGCCTCAACACCAAGCCTACCAACCTCGTCAGCTTGGTCTTCTCTTACTTCTATTTGCCACTCATCGTGTACGTTAGCGACAAAGTGGGCATCTAAATCTTTAATCTTATCGTTAAGTATAATCAACGCTTGCTTCATTACAATAGCACCAGCCCCTTGTAATAATGTATTAAGTGCAGAATGTTCAGACCTAATGTAAAGCTTACGACCATCTAGTGCTTTAAGATAGCCCTTTGCT
The DNA here is from genome assembly GCA_003485825.1 of Bacteroidota bacterium. Classification (GTDB taxonomy): domain Bacteria; phylum Bacteroidota; class Bacteroidia; order NS11-12g; family UBA9320; genus UBA9320. Next base: position 3,107 of record DNHN01000045.1, read on the forward strand.
GAAGCTCCAGCAACTCTATCTTTAAGAGCCTTGAATGATGGGAGATTACTAATAAATGATTTTCTAAGGTTCCTTCCAACACTCTTACCTCCTCCAGCCACTGTTCCAAGCTTTGCATCTCCTGCTCCGTATAGTAGTGCATAGATGAAAGTCTTAGCCTGATTTCTTGATTCAAGTCCTGCAAGTTTTTGATTAGTGGTGTGTATGTCTCCATTAAGGATTTCATTTGTGTACTCCTCATCATTCATATAATGGGCCAGCATTCTTAATTCTAACCCTGAAGCATCAATTCCTACAAGCTTATACCCTTTAGGTATTGTCCAACATGCTCGACACTCTTTACCGTAGCTAGAACTAGAGCTGGGTATCTGTGCCATATTAGGATTACGGTGTGTCATGCGCCCTGTAATAGTGCCGTTATGATTAACAAACCCATGAACCCTAAAGGTATCTTCATCTAGTTCTTTGAACCAAGAACTAATTTGAGATATTCTTTTCTGGATCATAAGGAACTCAGAAATTACTTCTGCTTCAGGGATGCCTTTGATCTGCGACAAAATCTTTTCATCTATCTTAGGCTGTCCTGTAGGGGTATGCTCTAAAGGTTCCCATCCAAAGTCTTGTAGGTACTCTCCTATCTGTTGTCTAGAGGCTGGATTAAAATCTTTAACATATACCCTTTCAACAAATGCTTCTGTTTTAAGGGCAGTATACTCTTCGTCTGTAACCCTAGTATTTTTTCCGAAGTTATCTACACCTGTTTTCAACAGTTTTTTCTGAGGACTATACCTCCGAAATATTTTTCTTACTTCTTGCTTGGGCTTAAAGCATTCATTAATTTTATTTACAATCTCAGCAAGTCTGCTGTTCAAGACACCCAATAACTTTGTAGCTTCTTCAACGTCAAACAAAAAGCCATGATCTCTTTGCTGAGATAATATCTTATTTGTTTCATGCTCAAGCACAACGCTTTGACGAGAGAATCCTTTAGACTCTTTCTTTAAAGCTTTATAAACTTGATAGTTAAGATATACATCCTGCTCACAATACTTAAGCATCTCAACGCTATAACTATCATACTGATCAAACTCAATCTTAGGAGATCCTAGAGCATAACCCCATCTTTCTAAGCCGTGATTCCCCTCACGAACTGGATTAAATAATCTTGAAAGAACAAGCGTGTCTACAAGCTCTTTGTCCATTAAGTTTAAGCCAGTTAGCTTATTGATTACTGGAATATCAAAACCAATAATGTTGTGGCCTATTAGCTTGTCTGCTTTTAAGAGCATGTCAAAACCCTCAGATAATTCTGAGGGACCATAAGAGTATTGTTGTTCTGTGTCTACGTCAAGGGCAGAAATGCACCATATTTTTTTGGCATCTAGCCCATCCGTTTCTATATCAAAGACTAATGATTTCATAACTCCAACTCTTCAGATGACTCATCTACAAATACTTCCCTGAGTCTACCACTATCTTTATCATATAACAAGTGTGTTGCCATCCCTACATCTCCTGTGTATCTAGATTTAAGTACACGCATGTGTGTTGTGTTTGCCTCTTGCGGATCTTCTGATTGTTGATCACGTTCCAGTGCAATAACACAATCAGATACCTGAGCAATACTTGCAGAGCCTCTGAGGTGAGACAGTCCTACAGTAACGCCTTGCTCATGTCCCTTGTTTCCTTCTACTCTACGTAGATGTGATACTAATATCATACCTACATTTGTTTCTTCAACAAGCCTACTAAGGGAACCCATGATGTTATCAATGGTAGTTCTTTCATCACCAAAGGCAGCACTCATAACTAACATGTGCAGATGGTCTACGACTATCCACTTACAGTTACAGCCTATAATCATGTACCGAATCTTAGATAAAATATCATCAAAGTCGGTTGCTCCGTAGTGAGCGTGAATCCATAAACGATTTTCATTGTCTCCTTTAAATACTTTATTAGCAAGCTCTGTATACTTATCGTCTCCGTACTGCTCCCTAATTTGTTCTATGTATAATCTTTCATTGGCTTCAATAGACAATATACCATCTGCCGTTCTTTTCCAGTTCTCTTCAAGGGCAATAATACCTACATTATCTTGTGTCTCGTTGAGTAGCCAGTGCTCAAGCTCTCTAGTAATACTAGACTTACCTAATCCAGTACCACCCGTTAAAGTAATAA
>DNHN01000036.1 GCA_003485825.1 Bacteroidota bacterium
TAGAAGTCTCTTACTTCTTTTTGGAATACGTGTACTACTACATTTACATAGTCTAGGAGTACCCATCTATTTTGTCCTTGTCCTTCACGGCTAGTGGGTTTCTCATTCATCGTCTCCCGTACTACATCCTCCACACTATCCGCTATGGCTTTTGCTTGTCTGTCGCTATCCCCGTGGCATATTACGAAATAGTCTGCTGCTGCTTCATTGATGTGCGATAGATCTATCTTCACGATATTCTTCGCTTTCTTTTCCTGCATGCCTTTTACGATTACTTCTGCTAGTACGTCTGCCGGTTTAATATTTTTTGCCATTTAATGCGATAACTTTGCTGCAAAATTAGTCTAATACTTTAATCCGCTTTCCTTTTTGCACTCGTACAACATAGATTTTGTAAATGAGGTAGATTCTACCAACACCTACCTGAAGTCTCGCATAAAACAAGGCTTTGCAAAACAGCCGTATGCGGTCAGTGCTGGCAGTCAATCTGCAGGTAAAGGGCAACGTGGGAATCATTGGGAGAGTAGTCCTCACCAAAATATTCTAGTGAGTTTTCTAGTGTCTAATCCTGGCGAAGTAGTGAGTTTGTCTTGGCTGAATCATGCCGCAGCGCTTTCAGTAGTAGATGTGCTAACTAAAATGGGGGTAAAAAAGAGTGCGATAAAGTGGCCCAATGACGTGTACGTAGGAGAGCGAAAAATAGCAGGAATTCTCACAGAAAATATAGTAGCAGAGAAGCGAGTAAGGCATGCGGTGATAGGGATAGGCCTAAATGTAAACCAACGAAAATTTGAGGAATATAAGGCCACGTCTATTTCCTTGGTTACTGGAGAAGAGTCCAATACCGTAAGTGTACTTCATGAGCTCTATGATTCGTTTTATCAACGAATTACCGAAAATAGCACTGCATTACTCGAAGAGGTCAATAAGAAGTTATATAAGTTGGGGGAAAATGTAACCTTTGAGACGAATAACCGTATAGAAGAATATGAGATATGTGGCATTCACGCTAGCGGGAATCTGCTGGTAAGGAGTGCAAAAGACATCATTCAACTAGAGCATCATAAAGTAAAATGGATACATTAAAACTATGCATCGACATAGGAAATACGTCTACCAAGGCTGCTGTTTATAGGGGAGATAGTGAACTAGAGTATATCAAATCTTTTACGGTGAAGGATTATGAACGGATCACCGCTAACCCCTGTGAAGTATTGGTGTCTAAGACGGGAAGCTACCCTGAACTCGAAGCGATGCTTGATTCGGGGGATTACCTCAGTCACACAACACCCTTGCCTATAGTCTTGGATTATGACACACCGCATACGCTAGGTAGAGATCGAATAGCTACGGCCACTGCGGCGTACCATATGAATCCGACCTCACCGTGGCTTATAGTGGATTTAGGTACATGTCTTACGGTGGATTTACTTGTAGATGGTGTTTTTTTAGGGGGCTTGATTTCTCCGGGAGTGCAGATGCGGCTAAAAGCCATGCATACATTCACAGCTGGACTGCCACTTGTAGGGTTTAACTACGATGTCAGATTTCCAGGGAAGACCACGGAGCAAGCGCTTCAGGTAGGCGTATGTCAGTCCATCGGTTATGAACTGGAAGGTTACATACGTAAAATGAATGCACAGTTTCCCGGGCTCAAAATCGTTTATTGCAGTAGTGTTAAGATACATTTTGGGAATGAGGTTAAAAATGAGATATTCGCACGCTCAAAATTGGTGCTTCAAGGACTAAAAAATACCATAGAATATAATGCTAAGAATGAATAAAACGTGGGCGATAGTCGTACTATTTGCCTCTTTGTCTGCTGTAGCTCAGTCTGGCACCAGTTCGCCATATAGCATAGCCGGTATAGGAGAGCTAAAGTATGGAGGCTTTAACCAACACAAAGGTACGGGTACCACATCCATTGCTCAACGCAGTAAGAACTCTTTTTCGGCACTCAATCCGGCTTCTTATGCGAATCTAGGTTTTACCATTCTAGATGTTGGTGCAGGTTTGAGTTTAGGTAAACTCACTACAGAAAATTCTGATCCGTCCTTCACGAGAGCGGGAAACTTTAACTACTTCGCTATGGCCTTCCCAATAGCTGCCAAGAAAAAAATGGGAGTAAGCTTTGGTACCAATCAGTTTAGTGATGTAGGCTATACCATTCGAAACAATAGAGTGGATACTCCATCGTATTATAATCAGTACGGAGGAAGTGGTGGTCTGAGTAGAGTGTATGTTGGTTATGGTATTGAGGTAATAAAGAATTTAAACATAGGATTTAATGCGAATTATATTTTCGGGAATGTGGCCTCTGCGAACACTACGATATATCCGAGTAGTGTTACCCGCTTCAGTTTTATAGACGAAACATACTTTGCCTACGGTGGAGCTAGTTTGGATTTTGGTGCACAGTATACTGTACAGCAATCTATACAGAAAGACAATAAAGATGCAGTGAGACTGGATCATACCATCGCGGCTTCGTATCAAGGAGCTACTCAGCTTATTGGTGATGGGTATAGGTTTTCTCAGACTGTAGTCGGTACTCGATTTGCATTGGGGGAGGAAGTACCTATTGATACAATTCTTTTTGAAGATAATAAGCGAGATACGACTACCAAGCCCATCGGATTTACACTGGGTTATACATTGAAATATGGTGATGTATGGACGCTGAGCATTGAAGCTGAACAAAATTTATGGTCAGGTGTTACAGATAGCAGATCAGGGAATACGTTTTTTGATAATACGCGATTAGCAGCAGGATTTAGCATAGTGCCATTGCCTAAGTATGGAGACAAAGGGAACTTTCTTAAAAAAGTAGAGTATCGCTTAGGAGCGCGTTACGAAAATCTGTACTACAACTTTGCTGGGAATCAAATTTCTGAAGTTGGCATAAGTTTTGGACTAGGATTACCAATAGTTAAGTCGGTAAGAACAGAAGATGAGAAAGTAGCAATAGTGAGTAGAATAAATCTCAGTGCAGAATATGTGAAGAGAGGCAGTACTGCTAACCAATTGATACAAGAAGATTATTTTAATATAGGAATAGGATTAAATTTAAACGACAAATGGTTTACAAAACGGAAATATCGATAAACAACAAAATGAAGAAGTACATTTTATTTATGCTTATGGCCTTCGTAGGTTTTACTGCGATAGCCCAAGACACAGATGATGATGACGAGGATGACAATAATCCAGAAGCTTGTCAAAATAAGTGGGGATCAGACAGTGTGACTACTGCGAAGAAGTTATCTCTATTTAATCAGTACTACCAAGAGAAGAAGTACGTAGAAGCATTCCCATACTGGAAGTACCTTTTTGACAATGCTCCTTGTATCCAAAAAAGAATCACATACAGTGGGCCGTACATCATTAAAAAAGTACTTAGAGAAGAGGAGTATAAGCCAAGATTTAAAGGCTTGGTAGATACCTTGCTACTGTGTCACGATAAGAGAATTGAGTTCTTTGGACAAGAAGGATATGTATTAGGTAAGAAAGCAGATGATATGGCGAAGCTTTCACCAGCTAATCGTGAAGAAGCGCTTGCTATTTTCAGTAAGTCTCTAAAATTACAAGGAGATAAGACGAAGTATGATGTACCTAAAGACTATGTATATGCAGGGGTAAAGCAGTACAAGAAAAAAGAATTAAGTTTAGATAGCTTATTTATGATTCTGGACGAGGTGACTCCGATAATAGATGCAAATATTGTTACCTATACGGCTGCAGGTGCTAGTGTCAAAGACTCTCTTAAAGGAGTAAAATGGTTATCCACGCAAGACGCAGTGATAGGTATGATGAAGCCTTACTTAGACTGTGATAAACTAGAGGAGCTTAAAAAGCCTTACTATGCGGATAATAAAACAAATGTAGCGTGGTTAAAAGCTACGGTGAAACTTCTAGACCGAGGTGGATGCGATAGCAAGGCGTTTTACTTAGAATGTTCTGAAGCACTATTTACGCTTGAGCCAAGTACGGATGCAGCACTTAGTCTTGCCAAAGCTTTTGGTAAGCAAGGAGATGACACGAAAGCGGTAAGCTACTATACCAAAGCAGCAGATTTAGCTCCTACTGATGAGGCTAAATATGAGATTTGGATAAAACTGGCTAAAACTGCCAAAAATAACAAGCAATACAGTACGGTAAGAGACTATGCACGTAAGGCCTTAGCTATTAACCCGAATAGTGGAGAAGCCTATATTCTTATAGGAGATGCGTATGCAGCGAGTGCAAGTTCTTGTGGGACCGGAGATCTTGGTAGAGGAGGTGTATATCTAGTAGCCGTAGATAAATACTATAAGGCTAAAAATGTAGATCCGAGTGTAGCAAAAGATGCTCAAGATCAAATAAATAAATACTCTTCCTATTTTCCTGGAAAAGAAGATGCCTTCTTCAAGGGGATAAATAACGGAGATAGCTACAGTGTTGGGTGCTGGATAGGTGAAACTACCACAGTGCGGACCATCGGCGGATAATAGCGATGCTATTTCAAAAACATATCACTAAAGCGGCAGTAGTACTTACTGCCGCTTTTTTCATGGCGTGCAGCAGTGATCATACGGTGAAGGAGTTAAGTGACCTAAATGCTACTATGGATAGCCTGAGTGTGGAGGTGGCAAATGGTGTTCAGATTACCTATACTGATTCAGCCATTCTTAGAGCTACTATAGCAGCTCCTGTGATGAAGCGATTTCCAGACAAGGAAAATCCGCGGGTTGAAATGCCTGTAGGAGTACACGCTGTTTTTTTTGATGATATAGGAGACACGAGTAGTCAACTTGATGCAAAGTACGCTATGCATTACGAGAAAGACGATCGTATTGAGATACGAGACAGTGTGCGGGTACTCAATAGAAATGATGAGGAGATCAAAACGGATGAACT
>DNHN01000084.1 GCA_003485825.1 Bacteroidota bacterium
GCGTCTTCCTTGAATTGCTTATCTACCTGACCGTACATGAGCTTGGCATCCCAGATGTTGTTTTGCATCAGGTAAGCATCCCCTAACAGCAGTTTGCATTCTGCTATAAAATTGGCTCCAAGTCTAGAGGTGCTCACTAGCTTTTCAAGTATGGTAATACCTGCGCCTATATTGTGCTTATAAAACAGTTGTAGTTCTGCTAACCTGAGCGAGCTACCAGCAGTAGCATACGCAGCAGGCTGACTTGCGACAAATTCTTCGGTAAGAACGATTAGGTTGTCTACATCCGCCATATCCGGTTTTAGTGAGCTCGTGGTTTTCAAATAAAGGGCATTGATAAGCCCACTCTTGCCTAATGCAAAGTTTGGCTCATCTTGACCCAAGTCTACAACATATTGATATGCTTTTATTGCTGTGTTGTACTCATTGTTTTGAATGCATATCCTAGCTAATTCTAGTACTCTACTGCCTTTATGATTGTTCCTTTTATCTAGTGAAATTACCTGACGCAGCGCAGATGAATATTTTTTTTGCTGTAAAAAAACTTCTAAAAGGAGTTTGTCATACTGCTGATTGCTCGGATTTTTTTGAGCATAAGCCAGCGCTCTACTTTGCAAGTATTCAGCAGCCTTTTCGTCCTCATATACTATATCTAGGTGATTAGTGACGTACGTGTATGCCTCATAATCATTTGCTAGGACTTCTAGTGAGAAGTCAGTGAGATCTTTCGTATTCCCTTGTCTTCGATATTCCGAAATAAGCTGGGTATAGAAGGCGAGTATTCCCTGTTTTTTAGTTCCTACTTCATATGTTTTTAGGGCTTCACTGTTAAGTTGCCTTCTGCTAAAGGACTGTGCTAAGGAGATAATTGCATTTCTGTTATTTGCATTTTCCTTTATTAGCTTATCAAAGTATTTTTCAGCTTTTTCTTTCTCATCAAATTGGAGATAGACATAGCCCAAGTCTACTTCGTAATTAAGTAAACCGGTATTTTTTTTAATTTGCCTTTCTACTAAGTTCTCCGCATCTTTTTCTTCTTTTAGTGCCAAAAGCGTGTGTAAGTAGTATTCGTAGATATAGATAGAATTCGGCTGCTGGCGGTTTAGTTTTTTATACAGTCCTTCGGCTTTCTCATATTCTCCATTTTCGAAAAATTGGGCAGCCAATTTTTCGTCAGTGCTCTGAGCCCAACCAAAAACTGAAAAACAAACGATTATGAAACTGAAAAACCTTCTCATGCAATACGGTACAAAGATAACGAACATACGTCAACTCATATTTCAATTGGGAGTTAAGGGTGAATAGAAAGGACAACTTTGTGCCATCTTCGTGTCAAAACAGAAAGTAAATTGCTTAATGCTAAATAAATTAGGTGATTACAGTGGATTGGAAGTACTTTTGTGCGGCAAATAACATATCCAATATTTGCTGATGTCTCAACCCAAAATTTCTAAGATCGCTTACCAAGGTTTAACCTTTGATGACGTACTCGTTTTACCTAGTTATTCGGAGGTTTTACCTCGTGATACTAGCACTAAAACAAGATTGACCAAAAAGCTTAATATCAACATACCTATTATAAGTGCTGCTATGGATACTGTTACGGAAGCAGAGCTTGCTATCGCTATAGCACGAGAAGGAGGTATAGGGATAGTGCATAAGAACATGTCTATTGCTGAGCAAGCAGCAGAGATAAAAAAGGTGAAGCGTTCTGAGAGTGGAATGATAAAAGACCCTATCACGCTGAGTAAAGAGAATACCTTGGCAGATGCGCTTCAAGTGATGAAGGAAAACAAGATTGGAGGTATTCCAATTACCAATAGCAGCAATGTGCTTGTCGGAATTATTACCAATAGAGACCTCCGTTTCCAAAGAGATTTACAGACTGCTATAGGAGATGTGATGACCAAAGAGAATCTGGTAACTGCAGCAAAGGGTACAGACTTAAAAGAAGCGGAGAAAATACTTCAGGAGTATAAAATAGAGAAACTTCCAGTGGTGGATAACGAGAACAAGCTCCTTGGGCTAATTACGTTTAAAGATATTCAGAAAGTAAAAAATCATCCACAAGCATGTAAAGATCAGTTTGGCAGACTAATGGTAGGTGGAGCTGTAGGAGTGACTGCGGACACTTTAGAGCGAGTTACGGCACTCGTAGAGCAAGACGTAGACGTGGTGGCCATAGACACAGCACATGGACACTCAAAGGGTGTAGTAGATGAGCTTAAGAAGGTGAAAGCAAAGTTTCCAGACCTTCAAGTAATAGTAGGCAATGTGGCTACGGGAGCTGCGGCTAAATATTTGGCAGACAATGGAGCTGATGCAGTAAAAGTCGGCGTAGGTCCAGGATCTATTTGTACTACACGTATCATAGCAGGAATCGGTGTACCTCAGCTCAATGCAGTGATGGAATGTGCAGAAGCACTGAAAGGTACAGGTGTACCCGTGATAGCTGATGGAGGAATTAGATACAGTGGAGACTTAGTAAAAGCTATAGTTGCGGGAGCGGATGCTATTATGGCAGGAAGCTTGTTTGCAGGTACGGAGGAAGCCCCGGGTGATGTGTCATTCTATGAAGGTAGAAAAGTGAAAAGCTATCGAGGAATGGGAAGCATAGAAGCGATGAAAAAAGGATCTACAGACCGTTACTTTCAAGATGCAGAGGCCGAAATTGGGAAACTAGTACCCGAAGGTATCGTAGGGACGGTAGCCTATAAAGGGAGCCTTTCTGAGGTAATCTATCAATATATTGGAGGACTTCGAGCAGGTATGGGATATACCGGTTCTGAGACCATAGAAAAGCTAAAGGAGGCACAGTTTACTCATATCACAGGTTCAGGTATCAGAGAGAGTCACCCGCATGATGTTACCATCACCAAGGAAGCCCCAAACTATAGTCGCTAGTCTTCACTTTCTATTAATACCAACGTGCCCGAGAGGTAACTAATGGTTACTTCTCCATCTTTTAGAACACTATTACTTGTTCCACTTCTTTGTCCGATGGACAAGGTCTCGCCTGTCAGAGGGTAGACTAGGTTTTTTGTAGTTATCCCTACACAGGAGTGAAGAGGAACTAAGGACAGTTTGCTGCCTTTCTTGTAGACTTTACTATATTTTTCAGGAAGAACAAAGGCTTTAGAATGGTTGTCATACAGAACGATATTGGTGTCCGTATATTTAGCCAACAGGTGAAAATTATTCAACGTGTGATCTAGTCTTTTCCCTGTAGCCCATACTACGTTAATGGCGGAGTACTTCTTCTTTACAAGATGGTTTATAGCCTTTTCTAGGTCTGTAGTTTCTTGACTTTTATCTCTAATGTAAGTAGTGTGCTCAAGCATCTCTACATCTTCCATACTATCAAAATCACCGATAACTAAATCCGGTTGTATTTGTAGCTTTTTTACGCGTTCATATGCACCGTCTAGTGCAACGATATACGGGCACCACTCCATCAATCCGGTGAGCATTTCATAGGAGCAAGACTCCCCATTTGCTATAATGAGAGCGGGCTCTTGACCCTCTTTTACAAAGTGGTGTGAAGACATTTTAGTGCAATTTCTGTNNGTATATTCTTTCCTTTTTCTCATTTTACTCTTAGCGTCTAGTTGCCGCAAAGAGAAGTTTTCGTATGAGAGTAATTGGATTACCCCGCTAGTAGAGACTAAGCTTACTCTAGGGGATTTAGTGCCAGATTCACTTCTAGATAAAAATAATGACAGCTCTCTTAATGTAGTATACGAAGCGGAGTATGCTGTCAGTAATCTTGAGGACATACTTCAGATACCAGATAGGGTAGAGAGCGTAGAAGTTTCATTAACCAGTCTAGTATTAGACGATAGGTCTTTCACAGACACACTCACTCTACTTGAGCTTTATCCGCCTAGTTTGTTACTTAATGGTACAGAAGCTAGCCTACCGGCTCAAGAGATAAACACCAATGAAGGGACAGTGCTGGATGTTACAGAACAGTTTTTTACTACTGCTACATTTAAAGAAGGCTTTATTGATATATCTATCAGTAATGATTTGCCAGTAGAAGCAGAGGTGCTAGAATTTGAACTTCGAAATTTTAAAGACAAGAGCGTAATCGTATCAGGAGTTTTTAATGATGTCAGCGCTAATTCGACCGTATCTGAGTCGTACGACTTAGCCGGGAAGACTGTGGACGGAGTATTGGAGCTTATAGTTATTAAAGTAAAAACACGAGCAAGTAATGGAGAGGTACTTATAGATGCCAGTAAAGGGATTAGAACTACCATAACTATTAGAAATTTAAAGCCCCAGGTAGCAACAGCTATTTTCCCAGCCCAGAATTTAGTAGAACGAGAAGATGAAACAAAGAATGAGTTTGGAGGAGCAGAACTGACTCAAGTGTATGTAAAATCTGGGTCTATACTAATGAAGGTTGAATCTACCATAGAAGAAGCTATTGTTTTAGACTATACCATACCTAATAGCAGCAGGTGGGATGCTCCAGGTATTCCTATTACTAAACAATGGATCATACCGGCAGCACCAAAAGGAGATAGGGTGTTTGTAGAGGAAAGATTTCCTATTGATAGCTTTAATATTTTTCTGTGGGGAAAATTTAATAATTCTGCCCCAGACTTTAACCACATATATAATGAGCTTACTGCTAGTATCCAGTATTCTGGTATAGAGAGAACACTGTCCTTAGATGACAAGATATCTATAGAGTTTGGATTGATAGATGTAAAACCAGACTTAATAATAGGCGATCCTGGACCCCACTCTTTTAGTCTTAAAGACACACTCTCGTTGAAAGCTTTTGATAACTTGAGTGGTAAAATATCCTTAGACGATGCGAAGATTAGTCTTGATTTTTATAACTCATTTGGTATTCAAGCTAGAATTATCGTAAATGAGTTAATGTCCGAGAATACAAACAATGGCAGCAGAATAAGACTTTCACCCATGGGGGAGTTATCATCACCTCTATTGCTGGAAAAAGCAACTAACCCTCCTCTTACCCCATTTGAAAAGACAGTGGAATTAGACAAAAGTAATTCCAATGTAAAGCAGTTTTTAGGAAACATGCCGAACAAGCTATATCCAAATTTAGACGTCATCATAAGGCCTAATGGAACTGTGAATAGAGATGACTTTGCTTTTGCTCAAAGCAAAGTATCCGTCAATTTTAAGATAGAAGCACCTTTGACTATTGGTCTAGATTCATTTACGCTTAC